>JBGGMQ010000713.1:0-3211 GCA_041287975.1 Verrucomicrobium sp.
CCCGGCGGACAACAGTCAGGCGTCTGGGGGCGTCTCCAATGGATACCGCGGTCTGTTTGCTGAGAACGTGATCGGCTTCTGGGTGAGGTGCCTGGATGCGAAAGGGGCGGCCGTCAGCAACCTTCCCGCCCGGGCGTTCGACTCCCGCCTCCCGTATCTTTCGACGGACAGTGCGGGAGTGCCGGTCACTGTGAAGGCGCCTGCGCTGCCCTCCAGCGTGGAGATTTCCCTCGTGGTGCTTGATTCAAAGACGGCTGACTACCTGGCGGGCAGCGCCCAGGCAGGCGGCACGATCGCGAAGATTCAGGAGCTCGTCGCGCAAACGAACCGGGAAGGCCCTTCCCCGAACGACGCGGCCGCATTTATGGAACTTGCCACGCAGGAACCAGCGCTGTCACGCCTGCTGGCTGGCATGACGTCTCACAAAGTCAGGATCTACCTCGACAACGCCCCATGAATTCTCGTTCTGCCACATCGACTCGTCAGCCCCGCGGTACCGCGCTGATCATGACGGTCATCATTCTTTCGTTGATCACTGTGCTCGTGCTCGGCTTTGCCGACATGGTGAGGAACGAGACCATCACCTCGTCCTCGCACATTGACCGTGGCCGTGCCGAGATGTTTGCCAGCATGGGTGTTGATCTCGTGCAGGGCATCCTGCAGAAGGAGACGGCGGACCCTGCACGTGTCTGGGCAAGCAGGCCGGGGGCGCTGATTGTGCCGGATGAGTCCAGCAGTACTCCCACCAAGCTGGTGCGCCAAGTTGACCTGCATTCCGGCCATCCTTCATCGGAGAATCAGGCCGGCACAACCTACGCCCCGGCCAACCTCAATATCGAGACGCTGGCGGATCAGAATCCCAGGACCAACTTGATCTCTGACCAGTTGGCCGATCCCGCGGATCCAGGCGCAGGACCCGTGAAGCTGAAGTTGAAGTGGATCTACGTGTGGCGGAATGGTGAACTGGACGTTGCCGAGGTCCCCACTCCGAACCTTCAGGCGAATCCCCTGGTGGGGCGGTTTGCCTATTGGACGGACGATGAGTCGAGCAAGATCAGCCTCAATTCCGCCTGGAAACGCAATCCGGTGGCCGGCTCCGGTTCCCAGGCCGCCCTCAACACTTTCTCCCCGAGCCATCCGACCAGCATCAATCTGACCAGTATCGCGGGGTTCACACCGGAAATGGCGGACCGGCTCCACGCCTTCATCACGCCGAGTCACAAGTATGATGACCTGGACATGTCCGGAGGGGGGAACCGTTTCTTCAACTCCCCGATGGAGCCACGTGCCCTGGGAGGAGACTTCGTCTCCGTGCTGAATGCTGCAAAGTTTGATGTCACCCACTACAACCACGATCCGGACACGACCTTTTTCAACGAGCCGCGAATCGTGCTCACCACTCAGAAGAAGCATGCCCGCGGCCGGCCGTATCTCGACATCCTGAAGAATCCGGGCACGGAAACAACTCTGGGGGATGATCCCGGGTATATCAACCGGTCTGGTGGTGAGGTGATTGACCGCGCCAAGCTGGAGAAGGTGGTGCAAAAGTTGATTGGCTATCTCAAGCGCACCGACTGGCCCATGACCCATGGCAGCCGCTCATTGCAGGACAAGTACTTCTCTGGTGACAAGGCCCGACTGGCCCAGCTTGCCCTGGGGATCATCGAGTATGTCCGCTGTGCGGAATCGGAGAAGATCTTTGTCGAGCCCATCCGGCTGTACAACGCCAACGGCAGGTATGAGATGATGGAGGGCTCGTATGCCGGGCTGGACGACACCTTCAAGGGCTGCGCGCGAGGGCTTCACATCACCGAACTGGCGGTGTGGAAGGCTCCGGTGCCGACCAATGGCCGCTACCGGACACGCTTCTACGTGGAAGTGCATCTGCCGCGCCAATACGGGATGGATACCGTGAATCTCCTCGAACCTGAACCTGGCCGTCAGCTTTATCTGTATCACGAGAAGGCGGGAAGCTCCTACACCACCGCCAACTCCACCACCACCGCTGCCGCAGCCAACGGCGGCCTGGCCTGGTTCAAGGTGGCCAATAACGACGGTTCCACCGTCGTGCCCACGGCCATTCTTGGCGGCGCGCCGGTCATGCAGGCGGGAGACTACCGGACCATTGTGATGGAGTTCTACTGTGATGCGGCAACGACCTTCACCATTCGAAACGGCCTGGGACTTGGCACCAGTCCGGGCTCGGCAAATGGCTCGCCCCGCCTCGAGTTGTGTCCTTTAGCCCTGCCGGGCAGCGCCTTGCCCAAGGGGGTGCCTCTTACCTACACGTCGACCACCGTCCCTGGCATGTCCCAAGACATCACCCAGACTCCGCCCGCTCTGCTGAAATCTCTGGAAACGGATGATCCGCGTGTCAACACCATCAAACAGGACTGGGTCCTCAGGACCAGCGGGAACTCATTCAACGCCCAGAACAGCCGGTGTTCCATTGGCAAACCGCCGACTCTTGTCGTCACCGAGCCAGAGCAGGACACGGATGAGGCAGGGAATGTCACTGATGCGAGTTTGCAGCTTCCCTATCCCAAGGGGCATCCCAAAAATCGCAGTGGAGTGGTGTATTCTCCAGGGGAGATGGGTTTTATCTCGACAGGTTTGGAAGGCAAAAGCCGAAAGGCTGATGGCTCTGAGTCCGCGAGAGGAGGGCAAAGCTGGCGCACCCTGCGCCTGCAGCCCAACCGCTACGCGAACACGGACGAGGTGCCTGACTGGGCCTTCATGGACCTCTTTACGGTGCCCATTGATGTCCCCATCCAGGCAAAGGCGATGTTCTCGCCGCATGAGAGCAGCACCGCAGGCCGGATCAATGTCAACTCGCAGGTGCAGCCCTTTGGAGACCCCGCTCTTGTGACGACTCCGATGGAGCGGCGCGTCCCCCTGGTGGCATTGCTTGCCGGGGTGCCTGATCCCACTCCGACAGATCGCAATGCGATGATCACGACGGCACGCGCGCAGACGGTTGCCAACAACATCTACTTCCGAAAGCTCGCGGACAAGGACCGGGCACGCGGCAAGACCTACGGAAAGGATGACGCTTACGATTCACCGGGTGAGGTGGTGGAGATCAAAGGCGTGGCGGACAGCGGCGAACGGAGCGAGTCCGTCGTGAGGGGCATTGCAAACCTCATCACCTGCCGGGGTGGGGTCTTTGCCATCTACACCGTTGGCCAAACCTTGCAGGAGAGCCGTAGCG
>JBGGMQ010000714.1:0-5324 GCA_041287975.1 Verrucomicrobium sp.
GAGCCTGAGATTGATCTTTGTCTGGCATACAAGAATAGTTTTCAGGGTTGAAAGGTGTCTGTATGGGTAAAAAGTTCCGCAATTTTGGTGGTTCGCAAGCAAAAAAAATAGAGGAAGTGGAACGGCTTCACTGCATGCCTCGTTCAGGGCTTGCACTTTGAAGGCAATATTGGCCCACCAGGTTGCCTGGTGCGGGCTGTAGGCATGAGTCCGATTTTTGACAGCATCTTCTGTGCTCTTTTGCTTCCCGAATTTCAATTCCCCCGCGTCAACCACTCTTCGTTAAACCGCACAAAATGCAGTTCATCCCAGTAGTGCGTGGTTCCCTTGGCACCACGTTCATACACCATTCCCACCGTGCCATCGTCCAGCACCACAATGTCCGCATACGATGATGGATGCGGCCAGATCGTGCGGCCGGCACTCCAGGTCTCGCCTTCATCATCACTCCATCGCACCGTCAGATTGTACCGGCCATAGGGATGCTCCTCCTGACGGAACGGCGAGGCCGGACTCGCAAACAATAGCCTGCTTTTGTCCTTCCTGCCCTCCTGTCCCCCGCCAGCAAGCGAATACCTTTCCACCGGACCATGACAGCGGGGCGTGATTAACTCCTCGATCCTTTGCAGTCCGGTCCACGTTTCACCGCCATCGTGGCTCAGGGCTGTGAGATGCCGGAGATTGTCCGGTGCATCCTCGCTGCTCTCATTGCGGGAGATCACACGCAGATCACCATTGGCCAGTTCCACCAGTTGACACTCGCTCGTGTTCACACCGATGTTGCCTCCAAGCTTCCACGTCTTGCCTTCATCATCGCTGTAGAAGGTGTGGGCCACACTGCGCAGCCGTCCCTTTCCCACGTCCTCCCGATGACGTGCGGGAACCACGATCCGACCCGCTTTGGGGCCGCGCTGGATCTGCACGATGGCATTGCCAGGGCCGATGCCATAGCGCTGCACCCAGTCCTTTTCCCAGAGGGCCATCCGCCCTTTGGGATTGGCAGGTGGTTCGGGTTCCTTTTTCGGTTTCAGTTGTTCCCATGCCGGGAGCGTCACTTGGGCATGGATCGAGACTGGTCCCTGCCAGGTGGCTCCGTTGTCATCGCTGGTCAGGGCGTTGAACTGCTTCTTGTCCCTCAGGAAAAAGAGCCAGAGCCGCGCCCCCACACGGCCTACGGTGATGTCGGTGGTGACATTGCGTCCATCGTCAAACACCATCTGCTCCGGACTCCACGTGCGACCGAGATCAGCGCTGCGCTTGAGTACGATGTCATGGTCGCCAATGTCACCCGGGCCGTCATTGCGCCGTTCCGCGATCACGAGCAGATCGCCGTTGGGAGCCTTGATCAGGGCGGGGATGCGGTAGTTGGGCTTGTTGTTTGGAGTAAGAGGGAAAACCTCGCTGGTCTCGAAGAGGGGCGCACCTGAGGCCGTGACGCCCAGGCCCAGTGCCATGCCCAATCCATAGAACAGAGAAAATGCAGCGGCAAACTTCATGATGGCGGAAGTTATTTCCCTGGCTTCTTTTTGCTCAGCGGAGCAGGCGTCTTGTCCATGCCATCGGTCAGCCATTCCAGATTGCACCGCGCCACCGTCAGGTAGGCGTAGCTGGTGGACTTCTTCAAGGCCTCATCGGAATCCCGCCCCCGCTCATAGAGGCAGAGGATGGTGCCATCCGGCAGCACGGCGAGATCACTGTAGGCGCCGTAGCCGGGCTCGACTGCCTTGCTGAAGGCCCAGGTCTTGCCTTCATCATAGCTGAGCTTCAGGGAAAGATTGCGACGGTCACGCGATTTGCCTTCCGCGGCTTTGCCGTCCAGGCGTTCCAGGTTGTGCGGGTTGGCAAAGACGATGCGGTTTTTGTCCTGGGCAGAGGTGAGGGAATAGCGCGTGATGCTGCCCATGGAGATGGGTTCCAGCAGTGCTTCATCGAACCTGGGGTGCGACCACTTGGTGGCTCCGTCCGGACTTTCCACCACGATGCGACGGTGATTCTTCGATTCGCTGCGCACATTCAGCATCACGCTGCCGTCTGCCAGTTCCACCACCACCGTCTCATTGGGGTAAACCCATTCCTCCGTGTTGGGCACAGCCACCGCTCCACGCTGCCACGTTTTGCCATGATCGTCGCTGAAGACGGTCGAGGTGACGGAGGGACGGTGAGCGTGACCGCCGGTGCCGGTGGACAGCCACACAGGAACGACCAGTCTGCCTTGATGCTTGCCCCGCTGGACCTGGATGCCATGGGCTGGGCCGGTGGCGATCACCTTCCAGTCGTACTCCGGTTTGAACTGCTCAAACGTGGACGTGATCTCCACCGGCGCTGTCCAGGTGAGTCCATCGTCATCGCTCCGCAGGTAGTAGCAGCGCATGTATTCCAGGCAGTAGAGGAAGTGCACCGCTCCGGATTGATGGTCCACGATGGCCACAGCATTGTTCACCGTGTTGTCTCCTGGCGCATCCAGATTCTGGGCCACGGCCACGGGGTTCATGGGCAGTTCGCCTTCCACCTTCACCACGGCCTTGGGTTCCGACCATGTCTTCGCACCATCCGTGCTGCGCCGCATCAGCACATCGATGGGTCCCCAGTCTCCTTTGGCGTTCTTGCGGGCTTCGCAATACGCCAGTACCGTCCCCTTGGCGGTCACCACCATCCCTGGGATGCGGTACAGTTCATAGCCGCCTTTGCCCGCTTCGAAGAGGTCGGCCTTTTCGAGGAGGGGTTCGGCAGCAGTGCTGAGGGTCGCAAAGAGGAGCAGGAGGCAGGGGAGGAGGCGCATGAGGAGCTGGGGGTTTGTGTCTGAGTTCGATGATGTAACTATGATTTTTTGGCCGGCAGGGCCTTTTCAATGCTCCCGGCCACGGCCTTCGCCAGGAATGCCGATCCCGCAGCATTGAAATGCACGTCCTTTGGATTCTGGAGCGTGGAAACCTTGGGGGAGATCTGGCCATTGAGGTCATCCACCGCCACGTCGTTTTCCTTCATGACTTTGGCGGCTATTTCATTGTACTCGGCCACGCTGCCAAAGGTGCGGGAAGGGTTCAGCGGTCCTTCTGGGATCGGTGTGGTAGTCGCCCAGATGAGCCGGGCACCCGTCGCTTTCATTTGAGCCACCAGCTTGCGCAGATTCGCTTCGTAGTCGGCCGGCTCCACCTGGCGCTTGCCGTCGGGCATGTGCTTGAGGTCATGAATGCCCCAGTTGAAGTGGATGACATCCCATTTCTTTGTGGAGGTGTCCCACAGCCACTTGGTGAGGTTGGTCACTCCATTCTTGGTGGGCCCGCCATTCGTGGGAATGCGATGCACATTGGCCTTGCCCTCAAGAAGCTTCCGCACGGGCAGGGTGTAGCCGATGGAGATCGAGTCCCCGATGATCAAAACCCGCGGCAATCCCGGCACATCCTCCACGGCACCGAGGGAGGGCAGGGGGGCGGCTTTAGCCCCCTTCTTGGCGGCTGGCGCGTTGGGATCATCCGGCAGGGGTACATCGGGTGCCGCTGCCGCCAGGGCGGACGTGATCACCAGGAGGGAGAGGCCAAGGCTGGCCATGGGGAATCTGAATCTGAAGGATGAAGCTTTCATGCGTAGAGCATAACGGCCAGGGGCGCGCCGATGTTAACGGCAGTTGCAGACCGGGATGGCAGGTCAAAAGACTTGACCAGTGGCGGAAGGTCCCCTCGAATGGTTGCATGCATCCCGCCCCCCTGCGTCCCCTTCGCACCTCGCTGGTGACGGAAACGGTCAAAGCCCTCCGGCATGGCATCGAGTCCGGGCTCTGGTCGGGCTATCTCCCTGGCGAGCGAACCCTGTGCTCGCAGTGGCAGATCAGCCGGCCGACATTGCGGGTTGCGGTGGACTTGCTCCGGCAGGAGGGGTTGCTGGAGGTTGGCCATGGTCGGCGGACACGCCTGCTCGTGCATCATGCCGCTTCCCGGCCCAGCACCCTCACCGTGGGGCTGCTTAGCCCTGAGCCCCTGCAATCCATGCCACCCACCACCATGCTCTGGGTGGATGAACTCCGCGGGCAGCTCGCCGCCTCTGGACACCTTCTGCAGGTAACAGTGGGGCGGGCGGGTTTTGGCAAAAAGGGGCCGGCCCACGCGCTGGCAACGGTCATCAGCGATACACCAGCCGCAGTGTGGGTGCTCTACCAGTCCACCGAGACCATGCAGCGCTGGTTCCAGGAAAAAGGCATCCCTTGCGTGGTCGTGGGCTCCACCTTCCCCGGAGTGCAGCTCCCCTCCGTGGATCGCGACTACCGTGCCGTCTGCCGGCATGCGGTCGGCACCTTGGTTCGTCGTGGGCACCGTCGCATCGCCTTTCTCATTCACACCCCTCCCTTTGGCGGCGATCTGGAAAGCGAAGCCGGCTTTCAGGAAGGACTCGCTGCCGCAGCTTCGCGAGGCATCGCGGGCGAGGTGGTGCATCACGATGGCACCCCTCCAGGCATCTGCTCTGCGCTGGATGCCCTCGTGGCCGGGCGCAATCGCTGCACAGGCCTCCTGGTGGCCCGCACCGGTTACGCCCTCACTGCCATCACCCACCTCCTACGGCGGGGACTGCGCGTGCCCGAGGATGTGGCCGTCCTGTGCCGGGACGATGATAGTTTCCTCGACTGGCTCATGCCCTCCGTCTCCCGCTATGCCGTCAGCCCAGGCATCTTCGCCAAACAAGTGCAGACCGTCGTCCTGAAGCTTGTGGAAAAGGGAACCGCCAGCCTGGAGAGTGTGAAGGTCATGCCCACCTTCGTGAGCCGGAACTCAGGGTAATACTCAAATTAGGAATTCTGAATTAGGAATGACGAATGCTGAAAGCCGTAGGCTTTTCCGATCATGCCATTCCTAATTCCTAATTCATCATTCATAATTATCGCAGTGTTCTCAAATACTCAAACAAGTCCGCCACCTGCTGCTCAGGCAGCGCCTCAATGAGGCCTTCGATCATGAGGGAGCGGTTGGTGAATTCAGCGCGGGCGATGTCGGCGGCGGGAATGCGTTGATCGGCACCGCCCATCATGCGGAGGGTGATGCCGGCGTCATCCCGGGTGACGAGGAAACCTTCGACCAGACGACCGTCGCGAGTGTCGATCCGGAAGGCGCGGTAGCCGCCCTCCATGGCGGCATTGGGGGTGATGAGGGCGCGCAGCAGGCCGTCCAGATCGCGATGGCCTGAGCCATCCAGAGCGGGGGCCAGGTTGCCACCTTTCCCGGCCAGGGTGTGGCAGCTCAGGCAGATGCCTGCAAAGAGCGGTTGCCCTGCCTTGGCATCACCAGGGCGCTGGGCCACGGCCTTGTATTTGGCCAGCTTCTCACCCAGGGCTTTGG
>JBGGMQ010000715.1:0-5701 GCA_041287975.1 Verrucomicrobium sp.
TCACGAACATGGCCCTCATTCCCCAGTTCCTCGACGTCAGCTTCACCGTGATCGAGAAAGACCGCGGCATGAAGGAGATCAGTGTCACCTCAGCCGCACGTCCCCAGACTCAAATCTGATGTCTTGTATCTCCGGCGAAGCCGGCAGTAGTTCGGTTGTCCCAACCGTTCAGTCAACGAAGCGCCAAAGCGACCAAAGGCTCCGGCACAGCATCACCGCAAACCACCAACGCCCTTGATCGCTTCGCTGCCACGCGGGACAGGAATGTCCCGCCTCCTTTCCAACAACCGCCAGCCGGAAAGGAGTAGCAGGCTTCAGCCTGCTTCAGTCGCTGCACTCCCGACACCCCTTCGCCCTCATCATTCCTCCCAACCCCAGACTCAGGTCTTATGTCTTCCAGTCTTCTGTCTACGGCGTAGCCCCCTCATCCGTCCGGAACGGCTGCGCGGGCAATCCATCTGCGTTGAACAAATTTGCCCATGGGAACTGGTAGCTCCAGGCATAGCGCACCGCCTTCGGCGCGGGCACCGTCGGGCTCGAAACCACAACCTCGTTGCCCTCAATGACCGCATCTGCCCAGACGAACTTCTTGTCCTCGCCCGCAATCAAGAAACCCTGGAGTTGCGGTGCATGCTTCACCGCCAGCCCTTTGCCGGTATGCGTGTAGCGGATGCGCACTTTATTACCTTGAACCTCATGCCCCGCATAGAGTGGCCCGTAAATCTCCTGCTTCTTTCCATACACGGCCGCCATGGCAGTCTGGGTGCCTCGGGCGCCGTAGCCAGACTTGTTGACGGGATGGACACCAGGTCCCAGATCCGTGCTCGTGACCATGAACGTGTTGGGATTGTTCATGATCTTGAGATGCGCCTCATAGGAATAGGTCGGGTCAGGCGGGAACGGCAGCGTCCTGGGCTGGGGTGCAAAGGCGTTGGCCTTCACGGTCACCGGATTCGTCGGATCCCAGGCCGGACTGCCGCCGCTGGGTTTCTGCACATAGAGGAACGGGAAATCGCCCTGGCCCCAGTCCTTCCGCCAGCCTCTGATGAGAGCCTTCATCAGCGTCACCTGGTCCACGCCGACGATGGCTGTGCGGCTTTCGCCCTGGTCCCAAAGCACACCTTTGATGCCATAACCCACATAGGGACGGATGAAGGACTCAAACAACCCACCGACCTTGCCATTGATGGCCTCACCTGCGGGGGCCACCGCTTGGGGGGCCTTGGGGCCGGGTGGCGGTTGTTTTCCTTCCTTCTTGGCGGCTTCAGCCAGGGGCTTCCATACCAGCATCTCCTCGTCGTACTTTGCTTTCAAAGTGTCAAACTTGGCTTTCTCCGCAGGGTAGTCATAGGTTTCGCCGAACTTCTTTGCCACGGAGGCGCATTCCGCATCGGTGCGGTACATTTCCTCGCTAAGCCAGAAGCCCGAGGGCGTGCCGCCGACCGCCCCGACCATCAAGCCTACGGGGACATCCAGCTCCTTTTGCAGAGGATGGCCAAAGGAGAAAAGCATGGCGCTGAAGGCCGGGATGGTCGCGGGTGTGGCTTCCTGCCAGACGTCGTTCGGCCCCTTTTTCATGAGCCGCAGCTTGGGGTAGGTCTGCTTGGCGGCTTCGGCCAGCACGGCGTCATCCTTCGTGTAGCTGGTCACCGGCATGTCCATGTTGGACTGGCCGGAGCCAATCCAGACGTCTCCCACCAGAACGTCATCGATCTTCTTGTCGCCAATCGTCAGCACGTCCGGGCCGCCGGGTTTCAGGGCATCCAGCTTCACCGACCACTTGCCGCTGGCGTCCGCCTGGGTGGTTTTTTCCTGGTTCCGGAACTTCACCGTCACCTTCTCACTCGGAGCAGCGGTGCCCCAAATGGGAACGGCCATCTCGCGCTGCAGGACCATGTGAGGGCTGAATACTTTGGAAACTTTGATTTCCGCAGAGAGAACAGAGGCACTGGCCAGAAGGGCCAGCGAGGGGAGGAGGAAGCTTCGATTCATGACCTTGAGCTGGAGGAAGTATGAGAATGACAATGGGTGTCGTTTTTCCCATACGGGGCTGCTCCTCCGGTTTGATCACGTCACTGCGGCCCATGCGACGGAAACGTCACGAGCACAAACTTTCGTCCAGAGGGAGGCCCGGGTTAGTAGCGCGGCTTTGCTTCAACCCATCCTCCCATGAAACGCTCTCGACTTCTCCCAGGGCTGGCGCTGACCACGCTTGCGCTGGTTACCCTGCCTCTGACTCCCAGCCCCAGCCTCGCCGCTGACTTTACCGTCAATGCTGGCATCACAGACAATACCGCCAAAACGCTCACCACGGGCAACACAGGCACCGTTCAGGCCACCGGCACGTTGTCCATCAGTGGCAGCACCACTGCCGTTGCCATCACCGGCACGGGCACCGTCAACGTCATCAACAGCGGCAGCATCTTGCAAACGGGCACAGGAAGAGGGATTGACAACACAGGCGGTGGGAACTCCGGCACGCGCATCATCACCAACAACGCTGGTGGACTGATTCAGACGGCCGATGGGGACACCATTCGCATCAACCGGACGGACAGTAATGTGACGATCAACAACTACGGCATCATCCGGTCCAACAATGCCAGCAAGGCAGGCAACCAGGTGCTCGATTTCAATGCCATCACCAGCGGCACCAACATCGTCAACAACTACCTTGGAGGTCTCATCGAAGCCACGGCTGCCGATGCGATCCGACCCGGCACCAATGGTGTCGTCAACAACTGGGGCACAATCAGCGCGATCCCGGTAGTGGAAATGGACGGCATTCTCAGAGTCGTCTCAGGCAGCGATGGTATCGACGCCCAGACCCGTACGGGAATCCAGGTTTTCAATTCCGGCACGGTTTCCGGCCGTCACGGCATCACCGGTGAAGACAGCGGTTCAGGCTTTGTCATCACCGTCACGAACTACCAGGGTGGGACCATTCAAGGGGTCAACGGTTCTGGCATCAACATCGATGAAAGCACGGCTGTTGCGAACATCACCAACTATGGTTCGATCATCGGAAACTTCGACAGCACAAAGTATGATGTGGGTGATGGCGACGGGGTCGACGTGGACGGGATTGTCACCCTCGACAACTACGGAGTGATCAAAGGCATCAATGCCGGCGGTCTCAACGACGGTTCGCTGAACAACTCCGAGGGTGTCTCCATCGGCGGGGGTACCATCATCAACCGCGCCGGGGCGGTGATCAGCGGTGAAAACAATGCCGCGACCGCTTCCGTGGGCAACGGCATCCTGGTGGATGACTCGAACGGCAGCAACGCTTTCGCCGCCACCACCATCACCAACAGCGGCCTCATTCAGGGCAAGTCAGGCTTTGGCATCAAGATCATCGGCACCTTTGCAGACACCATCACCAACAGTGCCGGTGGCGTGATCCAGGGTGCTGGCAATGTCACCACGGTCCAGACGGGTGGCGGTGCAGACATCCTGACCAACCGCGGTGCGATCATCAGTGGCAGCGGGCAGGCCGTTGACCTCGGTGATGGCGATGACTCCCTTTTCATTCTCGGCGGCCAGGCGGCGGTCGTGGGTGACGTACATGGCGGTGCAGGAGTCAACACCCTGGTCATCAATCCGGGCTCCGGTGGCGTCTTCAAGTATGAGGGTTCCTTCTTTGACTTCCAGACGGCGGAGTTCCAGAGCGGTACGACGGTGCTCAATGGCACCAGCCACATCACCGGCCTCACCTCCGTCAGCGGTGGCAGCCTGCTGGTGAACGGCGCCCTGGTCACTCCGTTGGTGAATGTTTCACACGGCGCATTGCTCGGAGGCAATGGGTACATCTCCGGCAGCGTGCACAACGCTGGCACCGTCAGCCCGGGCAACTCCATCGGCCGCCTCACGATTGGTGGAAACTACACCCAGACCTCCAGTGGCACACTGCTCATTGAAGTGGCCGGCCCCGGCCGGTACGACCGCCTCGTGGTGCACGGCACCGCCCACCTTGACGGCACGCTTCGCATCGCGGCCCTCAACAAGAACGTGTCCTTTGGTGACCAGTATCCCTTCCTCCGCGCAGGCAAAATCACGGGTCGCTTTGACCGCATCGTCATGCCCAATCCCGGCATCCTCCGCGGTCGTTTCCTCACGGAAGGCGGCACCGGCATTCTTCTCGTGGCTCCTGCCAGCTACACGCTCGTCGCCCAGACGCCCAACCAGACCCGTCTCGCACGGGCGCTGGACCGCTGGATCGGCATCGAAGACGGTGACATCGGTGAAGTGACCCTCGCGCTCGACGTGCTCCGCGCCGATCAATATCCTGCTGCCTTTGAGGCCATCCTCCCCACCTACTATGAAGGTGCCATTCGCACTGGCATTGAGCTCAGCCACAACCACGGCCAGCTCCTCCACCAGCAACTCAGCGCCCGCCGCCTCGGCCAGCGTGCCATGATCTCTGAAGGCAGCGCGGCTCCCGCATCTTCTACCCTTGACTCCAAGAACCCCAAGGCGGTTCAGAAAGTCGCAGCTCCCGTTCAGCCGCCCATCGGTGACGACGCCCGCTGGAGTGCCTGGGTGCAGGGCAGCGGTCTGTTCTCCAGCGGCGGACTGAGTCTCACCCCTGGTGAAGACTTCGAAAGCGGTACCATCCTGGTGGGCGCGGACTACGCCTTGAGCGAGCACTTCGCGCTGGGTCTGTTTGCCAGCTATCAGGAAGGTTGGGGCGACTACGCCCATGGCGGCGAGACAGATCTTGAGTCTGTCCGCTTCGGTCTCTATGCCACCATCGATCTGGAAGGCTTCTACGCCAACGCCGCCGTGGGCGGCGGCACCACGGACTACAGCATCTCGCGCCCACTCAGCTGGGCCACGCTGGACCGCACGGCCCGCAGCAACCCTGATGCTGCGGAGTTCTTCTCCATCATCGGTACCGGCTATGACTTCCAGTTCGGCAACCTCACCTTGGGCCCCCAACTGAGTGCCCAGTACACCCGCCTTGAAATGGATGGTGTGAAGGAAACCGGTGCTGGTGTGCTGAATCTGGGGATCGATGACACGACCAGCGAGAGCTTCCGTACTTACCTGGGCGGCCGCCTTGCTTATACCATCCACGTCAGCGAGCGCGTCGCCATCATCCCTGAGCTTCGCGTCTTCTGGCAGCATGAGTTCCTTCAGGATGAGGAAACTCTGCGCGCTTCACTCAACGGCGGCAGCGGCCCTGGATTCGACTTCCACACCTCCAGCCCTGATCGCGATGCCGTCTTCGTGGGTGCAGGCGTAGGCGTCCAGGTGGGTACCCAGGTCTACTTCAACGTGTACTACAACGCCGACTTCGGCCGCGGCGACGATGGCAACCACGCCGTCTCCGCCAGCGCCACCTTCAAGTTCTGACATCGAAGCTGTGTCAACATTGATGCCGAAGGCATCCCAGAAGGTAGCCAGGGGTCGAGGGAGTATCACGACCGAACACCCCTGGTTGGCCCAGCCCCAGGATCGCATCCTGAAGGGATGCCAGCGCGGTCCAGCCTTCAGCACCCAAGTCTTCTGTCTTCGAGTCTTGCGTCTCCGCGAAGCGATGCCGAAGGCATCCCAGAAGGTAGCCAGGGGCCGAGGGAGTATCACGACCGACTACCCCTGGTGGCCCAGCCCCGAGATCGCATCCTGAAAGGATGCCAGCACGGTCCAGTCTTCTGTCTTCTGTCTTCTGTCTTCTGTCTTCTGTCTTCGAGTCTTG
>JBGGMQ010000716.1:0-2634 GCA_041287975.1 Verrucomicrobium sp.
GATCGCCCAATGGGCGGTGCAGTCCGGCTGGCAGCGGATTCTGATTGTGAACGGGCACTGCGGCAATGATGCGCCACTGCGCTGTGCCGTGGACCGCCTGCGTCATGACTACGGCGGCCAGCTCCTCGTGGCCATGCGCAATACGTGGCAGCTCTCCACCAACATCGCGGGCCGGTTCATTCATGATGCAGCGGACTGGCATGCCAATGAGGCTGAGACCTCGCTCATGCTCTTTCTGGCCCCGGATTCAGTGCAGCACTCACGCATTGCGACATCCGATGACCCGGACCGCACGAAGGGTTGCGTCTTTCCCCACCGGGTGGCGAATACCAGCACGAATGGCGTCACAGGGCGTCCATCGCTGTGGACTGAAGAGCATGGAGTCTATCTCATCGATAGCATGGCCAGAGCGCTGGGGGACTTGATCCGCAAGGCTCGTGACGAACTCCCTCCGCTGGCGTGGCCAGATGCTGCGCCAGCCCAGGCATCTCCTGCACCACCCGTGGAGGTTTTTTCCTGATAACCTGAAAATTGCATTCCATATCTACAGATCCATGAAAATCCTCAATCGACTTCTCATTGCCATGGGCCTGCTGCTCGCAGCGCCTCTGCCTGCCGCTGAGCCTTTGAAAATCGCCTACTCTGACTGGCCGGGATTCACCCTTATCGAGGTGGCCAAGCAGAAGGGCTGGTTCAAAGAGGCCGGGGTGGATGTGGAGTTGGTGTGGTTCGACTATCTGCCTTCCTTGGACGCCTTTGCCTCGGGCAAGGTGGATGCAGTGACGTGTGTCACCACCGACGCCCTTGTGACAGGCGCCAACGGTGCCAAGAGCAAGATCATCTGCCTCCTGGACTACAGCGAAGGCGGGGACATGATCATTGGCAAAGCGGGCATCAACTCCATCAAGGACCTGAAGGGGCAAAAGGTGGCGCTGGAAGTCACTCTGGTGGAGCACCTGCTGCTCCTGAAGGCCCTGGAGGCGAATGGCATGTCGGCATCCGATGTGCAGCTGATCAACACGGCCACCAATGAGACGCCGCAAACGCTGGCCTCAGGCAATGTGGCGGCGATCGGGGCATGGTACCCGGTGTCGAATCAGGCGCTGAAGGCCGTGGCGGGGTCGAAACCCCTGTTCACCAGTGCGGATGCGAAGGGGCTCGTTTTCGATGGCCTTTCTGTGAATCCAGTCAGCTACAGCCAGCGCAAGGCAGACTGGGAGAAGGTGGTGAAAGTTTACTACAAGTGTGTGGACTACATCATGGATGAAAAAACACGAGAAGACGCGGCCAAGATCCTGGCTGCCAAGGTGGGGGCAGATGTGAAGGACTACATGGCGGCCATGAAGGGCACCCATTTTCTGACGCTGGCCGAGGCAAAAGCTGCCTACAAAAAGGGCCCCGGACTGGACTCTGTGTATGGATCCATGGCGATCGGCAACAAGTTCAACCTGGACAACAAGGTCTACACTGAGTCCCAGAAGCCTGAGAGCTACCTGGTGCCGGGAATCGTGAATGGGATGAAGTAAAAAGCCCCCCTGAGGGCCAGCTCAGGGGAGAAATACCCCTGACTGGCCCAAGTTTGGGGTCGAATCGTCAATCCGAGACCATCGCTGCTTGAAACATGGCGCGCATTGCGGTTTAGAAGGCGATGGTAAAATTTGAGAGCATCCTTTCCGGCGGGCAGACCGGAGCACAGCGCGCCGGGCTGGATTGGGCGATCGCCCACAATATTCCGCATGGGGGCTGGTGTCCCAAGGGGCGAGCGGCTCTGGATGGGGAATTGGACGCGAAATACCAGCTCAAGGAAACGCCCAAAGAGGTGACCCTGGAGCGTACCGAGTGGAATGTGCGTGATGCGGATGCCACTGTGGTCTTTACCCTGGCTGAGAAAGCAACCGGCGGGGCTCTGAAATCAGTGACTTTTGCCCGCAAGCTGAAGAAGCCTTGTTTGCACCTGCATCGGGGCATTCTGGCGGGGTCTGAGAAGCTTGTGGCCTTTATGGACAAATACCGGGTGCGCCGTCTGAACATTGCGGGATCCCAGGAGGAAAAAGAACCGGGGATCTACGTGTGGGTGACCTCCACCCTCGACAAAGCCGAAGGCATCATGATGCGCATGGGTGAGATGTAGGAATTCAGAGGTCGGGAGTGCAGATTTCGGAATGGAGGTCCTAGTCGGCAGCTAATTGTTGCGCAGGCGCTCGTAGGCGAGTTCCTGCGTGCCCATCCAGCGGTCCAGGAAGAACGGGACCAGAGGCAGGAGGGAGGCGATGAAGACCAGTCCGGCCCGGAAAATGGGCCATTTGGCGGTGATCCACACCTGGAGTAGGGCGAGGCAAAAGACGACAAAGAGGGCACCGTGGACCCAGCCGACGACTTTCACCGCTTGAGGAACCTGCCAGATGTACTTCAGAGGCATGGCAATTCCCAGAAGCACCAAGTAGGAGATGGCTTCAAGGATTGCGACTTTCCTCAGGAGGGAGACAGGGTTCTTCATGCGGGCGCGAACCTAGCCCGACTTGGGCTACGGGCAAGCACCCTGGGTGCGGCGTGATGTCACGGGGGGAGCCTTAGCTTTAGCCCTTGTCTTGGTCGGTCGACGAATTGTCCACTGGGAGAAACGTCATCACCACG
>JBGGMQ010000717.1:0-6618 GCA_041287975.1 Verrucomicrobium sp.
CGCATGCTGAAAGACTCGCTGGAGACCTTTCGCAGGCAAGGGCACGATCAAGCAGCGGATGAACTCAAGGAGAAGTACTTGGTGCGCATGTGGGACGTGAGTCTGTTCATGAAAGAGCTTAAGCAGCGCTTTAGTCTCTGGTTCAACAAGCGGGAAAACCGCAAAGGCACCCTATGGGAGGAGCGCTTCACGAGCGTGCTGCTGGAAGGGGATTTGGCGACGCTCTCCGTGATGAGTGCTTACATCGACCTGAATCCAGTGCGCGCTGGGATGGTCAATGATCCCAAGGACTATCGTTGGTGCAGCTATGCTGAGGCGGTGGCGGGAGGACGCAAGGCGTTGTCAGCCCTTTACACCATCACCAATGAGCATCGTCTGCACGAGCAGAACCAGCCAGGAGGCACGCAGCGGCTCCCCAGTGTTGCCCGGGTGCTGACCGGCTATCGGGTGTGGCTCTTTGGCCAGGGGGAGGAAGTTCGAGATGGTCACGGATCCGACAGCAAGGTGCTGCGCAAGGGGATCAAGCGTGAAGTCGTGGAGCAGGTGCGTGCCGAAGACGGTCGGCTGACCCTGGCGGAAACGCTGCGGCACCGGGTGACGTATTTCACGCTGGGTGTGGCCCTAGGAAGCCGTGGTTTTGTGGATGGATTCTTTGAGGCGCGGCGGGAACAGTTTGATGCCCGGCGCAAGCGTGGAGCCCGCCCCATGAAGGGCGGGAGTTTTGCGGGGATGTTTGCCTTTCGTGCGCCGAGAATTGGGGTGGTGTGAGGGAAATGGAGCGACGGAGGCCCGGGTGCATGGGGATTTTGTGGATCCATCCGTGCCCAAAGGGGATGTCGATTGACGGCGCGGAAGCCAGTCTAAAAGTGCGCCAATGGGGTGCGGGTTGCGGCGGAGGTTGGAGACATGCTCCAAATGAGGATTTGGAATTGCGCTTGCTATAAATAATAAATAAGCCTGTCTCTTGGGGATTTTGCAGCACAGGCATCTTCAACTTCAACGGCGGCGCGCTCAAGGCAGGGGACAATCACGGAGGGTTCGTGAACGGGATCACGCGGGCCAATGTGCGCGATGGCGGCGTCGTCATTGATACCAACGGCTACGATGTCACCATCGCGCAGAACCTGCTGCATTCTGACATCGTTGGAGACAACGCGACGGACGGAGGATTGACCAAGAACGGTGCCGGTATGCTCACCGTGACGGGTGAGAACACCTTCACAGGTGACGTGACGGTGAATGCGGGCACGCTCTATGCGGCCACGGGCAACGGTCCCAATGACCAGGCGTTCAGCTATGTGAGCGGCATCACCGTAAATGAGGACGCGACATTGAGCTCAGGGCCCAACGGCCTCTTTGGCTGGGATGGCTCGCAGGAGAAGGCCATCGTCGTCAATGGCGGCACGCTGCTGGCCGATGCCGGGGCGGACATCCGGGTGGGCACAGTGACGCTCAATGGCGGCACGCTGGCCACGCTGGGTGCGAGTGAGGAATTCGGATCCTGGAGGTTCGATGATGCAACGGACAAGCTGCTTGTCACAAACGACGCCACGGCCAGCGCGGTGAATGTGAAGTTCCAGAACGGTGCGGCCATCGATGTGGTGGCGGGCAGGAAGCTCACCTTCACCGGCACGGTCACGGACACCAACTTTGCCGGACCGAGCTCACTGGTACAGAGCGGTGGCGGCGGGGATGTGGTGCTGGCTGCGGCGAACACTTACAGCGGATCCACCACGGTGGACGCCGGGCGTCTGGTGGTGAATGGAGCAATCAACAACACCTCGGGCGTCACCGTGGCGGGCGGGGCCCGGCTGGGAGGCCGTGGCAGTGTGGGAAAGGCCGGCACTTCCGTGGTCATTCACGGCATCCTTCAGATGGGGGACAACTCCGCCGGGACGGTGGTGGCGGGCACACTTGCGGTTATTGGAAACATCTCCGTGAGTTCCACGGGGATCATGGAGTTTGACCTCTTTGCCAACCACGGAGGCGCCACCAACGTGGCCGGTGTGGACAACGACCTGCTTGCGCTCAACGGCAGCTTTCTTCTGGAGGACGGTGGTGCCGTGGTTCTGAACAACCTCGGCACGGCCGCGGGGAACTGGACAGCGGGGGATCGCTGGAAGCTCATCGACTGGAGCGGAATCAGCGGCTCGGACATCGGTAGTTTCACCTTCACCTCGGACATGGACGCCGCTCTGGCGGCGCTGAATCTGAAGTGGGACACCAGCCACCTTTTTGACACGGACTATGTGAACAACGCCCTGGCCGGGACTGTGACCCTGGCCATGGTGCCCGAGCCTTCCCGGGCCATGCTCGTGTTCGTCTCCTCCCTCTTTCTGGTCGTGGGGAGGAGGCGTAAAAAGTCCACCGGGAGGAAGTTGGCCACACAGTCTGCTCCGCGACCCAGCTGCCTGGTATGAAACGGTGGCCAACCAAGCCCCGGCGTGGAGGTCAAAAGTCCTACTAGCTTCGTAAGTGGGAAGCCGTAGCCGGCCGCTCCGACCTCGGCGCTGAAACCGGCTGCCCATGTCCTGGCCTCGGCGGAGCAGTGAACCGTAAGACGCAAACAAGCGCGGATGGTGCCGCCTCCGTGACACTTGATCGGCCACGTTCCGAACGCAGCAACGTCGGCCCATTGATGACGTCCTGAGTCAGACTTGTGAACAACGCTTGTCTAATTTAGAATCACTCAGGAAAGGAGTGAAAATGGAACAAGGTGAGGAGACTCGACATTTGATCGAAGCAGCTGGATCGCTAAATGGGACAATTGAAGATTTGAGGACAATCATCTCCAAAGAGGGGTTTGATATTGACCAGCAGTACCCGCCAATGGGTTTACGCTAGTCCATCACGCCTCTCGCGGCGACTGGTCGGATGTTGATGATGGCAGATTTGCCTCCGACCCCGCCTCCTGCTCCAGCCCGCTGAACCAATGATCAAACTCACCATTCTTTTGCTGTCTGCGGCAATTGCATCCTTTGTAATAGGGATGATCTTCGGATTTGAGCGGGGGACCAATTCCGCGGACAAGATGGAAGCTGCCGTCGTGGCATCATTTCTCAAAGAATCTGCAAAATCCAACGAGACTGGAGAATTGTGCAGGCAATTCGTTCTCGCCCGATTCTATTACCTATTAACTCAATGTGACACTGAGACAGCTAGGGCGCTCTTCATCGACTATGGTCCAGTGGACACAGTTAAGCTGCGTCCAGGGGCCGCCACGAAAGATCCATTCGACGTCGATTCTGCGTATCGCGATCTGAAGGCCAGAGTAGGGAAGTAGGGCTTCGGCTACGCATGAGGCTACGAAGGATTGACCGGACTACGGAGAGCCGATGAACGCGATATTCGAGGGCAGTCCATGCCCAGCGCCGTTGGACCTAGCCAATTCATGGCGGCTTCATCCAATCTAGGCAAGCCAACTCGCCCGCCATTGCGGAGCGCGAAACGGCTTTCACACGTCATGCCCCACGAAGGGCATCTTGGCCATCACCACCTCAGCCTGGACTCAGGCCGGAAAATGGTGCGCAGGGAGGGGATCGAACCCCCGACCAACTCGGTGTAAGCGAGCCGCTCTACCGCTGAGCTACCTGCGCAAAATGAACGGCCTGCCTACTCGCTCCGTTTGTACGGTTCGGCAAGAAAAAAATCGCGACCGAGGCCCATAAGGCAAGATAATCCAAGCCTTCAGGTGGCAGATATTTCACCCGAATTCGGATGCATTTGAGATTGATTGCGACAAGGCATAAGAATGGGCAAAATCGCCCTGCGTTGCCCATGGGACGGACTTTGTGAAATTTTTCACAATTAAATCTTGCGGGAAATTGCAGGGTCGCTTTAATAAGTGGCCCCTCTCTCCGCCGAGCTTCGGATTTCCAGTTTATGTCGCACTTTTCTGAGTCCTTTTTCATTCTGCCGATCACACTGGCAGAAGGTGTGAGCCAGTCTGCCTCATCCCTCTTCGGCAAGACAAGCTTTCTTTCCTTCATCACCAACTCTTTCGTCCTCGCGGGCATCGTGTTGCTGGTGATCATGTGGATGGCTCGAAAGGCGACCACGAACATGCAGATCATCCCTCATGGCTGGCAGAACGGCTTCGAAGGAGTGGTTGAGTTCCTTTACGGCAAGATTGAAGACATCACCGGACCCAGAGTGGCCAAGCGCGCTTTCCCGCTTCTTGCTTCGGTCTTCATGTTCATCCTGGTATCGAACTGGTTCGGCCTGATCCCAGGGGTGGGCACTATCGGTTGGGGCCACGGCCACGGCAATCTTTCCCTGGATGCAGTGACCTCCCCGCTGCTTCGCCCGGCCACAGCGGACTTGAACATGACCCTCGGCATCGCCCTGAGCTTCATGATCGTCTGGTTCATCATCACCATCGCTGAGGTGGGTGTGATCGGTTTCCTGAAGCACATGTTCGCCCCCAAGGGCAAGTTCAGCGGCATCATGATGTTTTTGATGGCTTTCATCTTCGCCTTCGTCGGCATCATCGAAGTCGTCTCCATCGCTTTCCGCCCCATGTCGCTCTCCCTGCGACTCTTCGGCAACATCTTCGCTGGCGAGACCCTCCTGCACACGATGATGTCCATCCTGCACGGTGCGCCTCCGTTCATCGAGTTCATCGGCAGCATTCTGATTCCGCTGCCTTTCTACTTCATGGAGCTCCTCGTGGGCCTGCTCCAGGCCGTGGTGTTCACCCTCCTTTGCTCAGTGTACCTCCTGCTCTCCACCGCCCACGACGAAGAACACGACGAACACCATTGATAAACCCTTTGCCGTCGGGACCGTGGCTATGACTGCGGGCGGCGGTAGTAACAACGAAACACACAATACCTACTAAGACTATGATGATGGAACTTATGACCATGGCCGCTGACGGCGCCGCCGCTGTTGCTCCTGTTGTCGCTGATGCCGTTGCATCCGGCGTGAATGGCAGCTTCACCCTCGGCATTGCTGGCGCTGGCGCTGGCATCGCGATCGGCATGATCGGTGGCAAGGCTGTGGAAGCCGTCGGTCGCAACCCCGGCGCCTATGGCAACATCATGACCCTTGGCATCATCGGCATGGCGCTTGCAGAAGCTATCGCCATTTACGCCCTGATCATCGCCTTCCAGGGCCGCTAAGTCTTTCGCCGAGACTTGTACTTCGGGGTGGCGGAGATCTCTGTCTCCGCCACTCCCCCGAATCTCTCTCCACTCAGTTTCCCTTTCTCCACTCAGGCTACACCATGATCGTGATCGCAGCTATTTCGGACGTTGCAGACCAGTTTGGTCTTCAAGTGGGACACCTCATCGCCCAGATCATCATCTTCGCGATTGTGGTCTTCATTCTGAAGCGCTTCGCTTTCGGACCCATTTTGGCCATGCTTGAGGCGCGTCGCAAGCGCATCGCAGACGGGGAGTCCAAACTTGAGAAGATCGCCCGCGACCTCGCTTCTGCCGAGCAGAACGCCAAGGCCATCGTCACCAAGGCTGACGACGAAGCCACCCGCTTGATCAAAGAAGCCGGTGAGAGTGCCAACATCCTCGCTGAGAAAAAGCGCCAGGAGGCCATCAACGAGGCGAACAGCATCATCGCCAAATCTCGCGAAGCCGCCCAGCTCGAACAGGAGCAGCTCGTTTCCCAGCTCAAGCGTGAATTCGGCCGCATGGTCGTAGACGCCACCTCCCGCGTCACCGGCAAGGTCCTCAACAATGACGACCAGGAGCGCATCAACCGCGACACCGCCGCTCAGGTCTCTCTGTAAGGTTCAGTCCCGTTTTCGCCCTTTCCTTTCTCCCTACTCCCGGCCATGAAAATCAGCAAAGACGCCCTCCGCTCCGCCCGCCAGCTTTTCCGTGCGTGCGTTGATTCCAGCGGCCGTCTCCACACCAACCGGGTCAAGAGGGTCGTAAAGCGTGTCAGCGAAGCCAAGCCTCGTGGCTACGTGGCCGTGCTCACCGCCTTCGCCCGCTTCGTGCGTTTGGAAATGGAGAAGCGCAGTGCCGTGATCGAAAGCGTGACCCGCCTCTCCAACGAAATGCGCGAGCAGCTTCGTGTGGACCTCCAGAAGAAATACGGTGACGACCTCACCCTCGAGTTCTACGAGAACCCGTCCCTCATCGGCGGCCTTCGCGTCAAAGTTGGCAGCCATGTTTGGGACGGCAGTGTCGCCGCCAAACTGGAAGCCCTCCGCCAAAGCCTCGCCTAGTCCCGCCCCGCCTTAAGTACCGCCCCGCCCCATCAGTTTGATTCAACACCAGAATACGTTATGAGCAGCATCCTCCAGGAGATTGAAACCGAAATCGCCGGACTGAAGACCTCCGTCACCCGTTCCAATGTGGGCGTGGTACGGGAAATCGGCGACGGCGTCGCCAAGATCGAAGGTTTGAGCGATGCCATGCTCAACGAAATGATCGAGTTCCCCGGCGGTCTCTACGGCCTGGCACTCAACCTGGAAGAAACCGAAGTCGGCGCGATCCTTCTCGGTGACGGCCTCCACATCAAGGAAGGCGACGAAGTTAAGACGACGGGTCGTCTGCTCGAAGTGCCCGTGGGCAATGCCCTGCTCGGCCGCGTGGTGAGCGCTCTCGGTGAGCCTCTCGATGGCAAAGGTGACATCAAGGCTGACGGCTTCTA
>JBGGMQ010000718.1:0-2537 GCA_041287975.1 Verrucomicrobium sp.
AAGCCTGAATGTCAGTGAGGCCGTGCTGCTTCATGAGAGCTGCCATCAGTGTGGAATCCAGGCCCCCACTGAGAAAGACACCCACTGGCACGTCACTCACCAGGTGGGCCTTCACACTCTCTGAAACCACTTCACGAGTGAGATCCAGTGCGGCCCGCCCTCCCACGCGGTCTGAAGCTCCCGGCCACTCCGGGGTGAAGTAACGCTCCACCAGTAGGTCCCCCTCGCTCCAGCGCAGCAGGTGGCCCGGTGGCAGGCACTGAACGCCTTCGTAAATGCTGGCAGGTGCCTGCACGGCCCCCCAACGAAAGTACTGCGCCAGCGCTTGCTGGGAAACGCCGGCTGAGGCACCCATCATCATGCGAATGACTTTGATCTCCGAGGAGAGCATCAGGGACCCGTCTGGAAAAACGTGGTAGTACAGCGGCTTGATGCCAAAAGGGTCCCGCGCTGCCACCAGCGATTTCGAGCCCGCATCCCACCAAGCAAAAGCGAACATTCCGCGGAGACGACGCAGAACGTCCTCCGGATGAGTCGATCTTTCCAGCAGCCGGCCCAGGACTTCAGAATCTCCTGTGGAGCGGAAGGAGACTCCATTCAGCGAATCCCGCAGTTCGTGGAAATTGTAGATCTCCCCGTTGAAGGTCAGGCTGTAGCGGTCATTGGCGAACCGCATGGGCTGACGGCCCGCTGGCGAAAGGTCCTGAATGGAGAGCCGCCGGAAGCCCATGTACCAGTCAGGCCCGAAGGCCTCAGATCCATCATCGGGACCACGGTGAGCGATGAGTTTCAGCGCTCGTGAGAGCTGCTGCCTCTTTTCGCCCTCCAAGCCTCTCCCGTTCTGAAACCAGCCTATGAATCCGCACATGATTGTTTCTGCGTCAAGACAGCAGAAATGAAGCCGTATTTGTTCCTGATCGCCAGCGCTATTTGCTGGGAGAGCCGAATCGGTAGTCCCCCACCAGATTCACCACAGTCTTGACGCCCCAGAACGGTCTGGGATAATTCGAAAGATTACAAATTTTCCTCATGCGCTTTTCCCATCTGTTTGCCACCGCCGCGCTGGTCTGCGCCGTCCCGTGCCACTCCCAAGGACAGGCTCCTGCCGCCGCTGACCTCCGCCAGTGGACGGATGTGCAGGGTCGGGCCATGCAGGCGAAACTGGCAGGAACAGAGGGTGACTAGGTCATTTTCCTGCTGGCCAGTGGACAGACGGTCAAATTCGCGCTGAACCGGCTTTCTGCCGCCGATCAGGCGTTTGTGAAGCAAAACTCGGGGGCCACCGCGCCCGCCGCTCCCAGCACTCGCATCCCTGTCGAAAAACGCGTTTGGCCGGATGTCATCGAGGTCCCCACCCGCTCGGTGGAAATTACGGTGGTAGAGGAGAAGCCCGCTGAAAAGCGGTGTGTCTACCGCTCGGAGGCCTTCGAGTTCACCTCAGAGGACAAACTGGCAGGGAGCGTGATGAAGGAAATCGCCCGCACATTCGAGGCGACCCGGGCTTTGATTGAAGGGCTGCCATGGGGCATTGAGCCGAAGCCGCCCGCAGACTTGGGCCGGTACCAAGCCAAGTTTTACGAGACCCGGGCCAGCTACATTGCCAACGGAGGCCCGGAAAACTCAGGTGGCGTTTATCTTTCGAGCGATCGCACCTTCCGAGTTCCTTTTAAGAGCCTGGGGCTGGACCTGAGGGGCAAGACTTGGTTCAAGGATGAGAGCTACCGGAACGACACGATCGTGCATGAGATCACGCACCAGCTCATGCATGACTACTTGAGCTTCCTGCCCACGTGGATCATCGAGGGCACGGCGGAGTATGCTGAATCCCTGCCCTACAATGCGGGAAGGTTCCAGGCCGGACGCCATGAATCCGGGCTGAAGGAGTACATCAAACAAAGGGCCGAGCAGGAGACCATGACCCTGTCCGAATTTCGCGGACTGGAGGAGCACATGCGCATGGACCGGAACAAGTGGGACGAGATCGCTCAAAATCCCGCCGGACAACACCGCGCCATGCGGCAGCTTTACTTCCAGTCCTATGTGCTGGTCTACTACTTCTGCCATCTGGACGGGGATGGCAAAGGCACCCGCTTCCTCAAGTACCTGGATGCCATGGCGACCGAACGCGCCAAGGCCACCGAGTTTGACATCAAGGTGGCGGAGTATCGCAAGGCCATGGAAGAATTCTTCAAGCTGCCAGGCGTGAAGCAGCTGGGCGGCGGCCGCTTCAGCTACCCGCAGGGCCTGACTCCCCCACCCCGCCCTGAGCGCGGCGACCGCGTGGACTCCAAGGAGTTTGGCATGCAAAAGCTCGACATCCTCTTCGACGGCCGCACCTCCGAAGTTTTTGAGAATGATGTCCGGGCCGGGTTGAAAAAGATCGGGATCAAATACTGAGAGACACCAGACTGCCAGACATCAGACGTCAGACCTGAGGCTGCATCTGCGATCGGACCCTGTATTTCGGATTGGTCTCTCCTGCCAGGCATTAGCAGCCCTCCCACATCTCAACAGGTCAGGTCTGATGTCTGGCGTCT
>JBGGMQ010000719.1:0-2558 GCA_041287975.1 Verrucomicrobium sp.
CAAACCCTTGCTGTGTGGGCAACGGAGGGCGTTTTGGCCTCATCTCCAACTCTCACCTTCGGTGACCCTTTGGAAATGGCAAGGCATGGCCCAACGCGGCGGTCTGCACCTTGCCGTAGGCGGGTTTTATGATGCCTGGCCCCTCCGCAAGCCGGAATTTTTTGAAACTGGAGGGTCGATAGTCCTGCGATTGGAAAATATTTGCGTCTATTTGATTCTGCGTAGCTTTTGCGATCTTGTGGGCTGCAACGTCGAAATAGATGAGGACTCTTTCAAATTTGTGCGTGGTGTGCCTGCCACCGAAATGATAGACATCAAGATGAAGAGGTATGTCTTCGACAAACAGTCGGGGGTTGTTATTGGCCTGAAGTCAGATGAGCGGCCTCCGAATATAGAAGAGGTGAAAGGGCTCTGTAAAAAGGCGTTCGATCTTGAAATTGTCCGGCTTGGCTTCGCCGGAGATCTTGTCTTGGTGGACATGCGTGGTGAGCCAGCGGGGCACGAACGATTGGCGGTAGCGATAGTAAGCTTCATTGATGGTAAGCTTAAGGAGCATTACGGTGTGAAGTAGCAAGTGTCTCCACTGTGATAGGTGAGTAAAACGCCGGTAGAGCTTGGGCCGAAGCCTCCAAATATCCGGCAGGCAACTGCCCTAAAGTTGCCAGCCTGTTCTCGCGGACTCTGCGGATGTTCTGGTGAAGGAAAGCGCTCGTCCACCGCGGTTGCCGTTCAAGGCACCGACGAAAACCCGACTGACGGCGCTATGATCTCATGGGGAATTAACAATGCAACTGACCTGACAGGGGAAATATCCCGCGATCGTGAGGTGTCTTTGGCCGTGGGAGCCCGAGGGTCGTGTGGACTCTCATTGCCCGAGTATGGTGCTTTGCATTATCGTTTGATGCCATCAGGACAAAAGCATTGCCAAAGCATGGGATTTCACCCAAATTGCAGTTCTAGCGCATGGAAAAACGGCAGCGTTTTTACCTCAAATTGTCTTATGTCCTCAGCATCAATCCCGTTGTTCAGCCAGATGTGCAGTCGTGCGATAAGCCTGCTCGCGTGCAATCTACTTCTGTTTTTTTCTGTGTCGGTGGTGGCCGCTCCTCCGGGGCCGGAGATCGATGCGAAGGTGGCGGGTCGGTGGCAGGTGTCAGCGAGGCCTGGACACTTGCGTGTCTACGAAGTTTCTGAGCGAAAGTATGTGAAAATCATCGGCGGCGGGATGGCGGATCGGACAGGAAGGCTCAACCCGCAGCCAGACGGGTCCTATGTTCTCAAGCTTGATGGTGAAGAGCTCCAGAAAGTGCGCTATGTGCCTGCGAGTGATGAACTCGAAATCGAACACTTCGACAGGAAAAAAGATTTTGAACGCGGGCTTCCCTCGAACTGGAAAACCGTTGCGAAGAGGATGACGAATTAGAGAAGGATTCAGGACGCGATGCTGGCTGGCGAGGCGTCGACCTTTGGGCGTTCGGAGTTTCTAGGGGTTGGACTCTGATTTGCTTTAGAACCTTGGGCTGCTAGGAGCCAGAGGCACCTTAGGACATGCGTGCAGTACTTTGTGTGTCGGTTGCGGTCTGCGATTGCGCGTAGCTTCTTCAGTGTTTGAGCTCAAGCTATTGCATACTCAGCCCTCGGGCTGACGCGTTGGCTTCCTGATGAGGGGTGAGCTTCTGGCTGAGGAGGCCTTGCAGTCGCCCGCGACGGCAGCAGCGGATGTCTGGCGTCTCTGACATGGGGACTTTCTGTGTTCCAACGTAAAAGGAAATGGGATCGGCCTCCGCGCCTGACTTTTGAATTGCGTGTACCCAGGGTAGCCTCGCTTAGGCTCGGTCAACCCTGGCGTCTAGACTATGCATCCCTTACAGGGATGAGCTTCAGCTCTGTCACATGGTTCCGTGGCAGCCAACCGCAATCGCATGGCCGTGGATTTGTTCTCCTCCGGTCCGGAAAATTTAAACTCCCCGGTCACACTCCAGCCTTCTCATTCGTCATGAGGGTGCAATGACCCTTCTCTACTTCAATCAAAAAAACCGACTGGACGGTTTGACACCGACCGACTGGACGGTATGCTCGGGGGAGACCATGACTCGACCGAATAGTTCTGCCAGGGATACGCTGCTGGACGCCGCTGAGACGGTGGCGGCAAGCCAGGGGGTTGCCCGATTGACTTTCGATGCCGTGGCCGCGGAGGCGGGCGTGAGCAAAGGGGGGCTGCTCCATTATTTTACCAGCAAGGACCAGCTGATCGAGGCCATGGTGGTGAGGGCGGCGGATGCCTGGCGCAAATGCTACATGGAGGGCTACGAGAGTGTGCCCGAAGGTCCAGGCCGCATGGTGCGGGGGATGTTGAAGCATTGCTTCACCGATGCCCAGACGTGGACGGAGCAGCTTCGCCGCAGCTACGCCTCGGTCTTCGCAGCACTGGCGCAAAATCCAGCGCTTATTGAGCCGATGCGTGCTGCCTATGCGGACCTCTACAATTATGTGAGGGAAGATGGCCTGCCCCCCGGTGTGGCAGAGGCTGTGACCACAGCCATTGACGGTCTCTGGCT
>JBGGMQ010000720.1:0-3032 GCA_041287975.1 Verrucomicrobium sp.
GGAGGAACCGGTCTGCGTTGTGACTCAGGTCTCGAACACCTTCCACGAACAGAAGCTCTATCTAGTGCAAACCCGGGAAGCAGATGGCCGGTTCCGACTGATCACTCCCAAGCACTTCTATGTCTCGCCCTTCTCCGACCTGGAGTTGTGCTTCGATTTCAAGATCCGGGTCCCGGCTGAAAAGCTGGAGATTCACATTGATGACCGCGAGCAGGACCGGCGGGTGCTGCTGAGTTCTCTCACTGGCACCCGGGCCCCACTGTCTGACGGACGTCTCTTTTGGTTCGCGTTCAAATATCCGCTGCTCACTTTGAGAGTGATCTTCCTCATCCACTGGCATGCCTTCAAGCTGTGGATGAAAAAGCTGCCCGTATACCGGAAGGCGGCCCACCCTGAACTGCAGCGGGAAGTCTTGAAACCGCATGCTTCGATTTCAGCCACCACGTCAAAACCATGAGCGAAACACTGACACTGGAGCCCCGGACGGACACCGTCCCTCGAACATCCCTCCCGGCATCCTGGACCTGGTATGAAGGCCTGGTCATGACGGCTCTGGGCCGCTTCACCCATGGTGGTCTGCGCCTGGTGTGGCCCGATGGAACCTCCCGCCATCTCGGCGATCCTGAAATGCCTGCGACAGCAGAGATTTACCTGCGGCACCGGGAGGACTTCTTCCAGCGTTGTGCGCTCTTCGGCAACGTCGGCCTGGGCGAGGGCTATGTCGAAGGGGACTGGGAGACACCTGACATCGCTGCCGTGATGGGCTGGTTCGTGGAAAATCTCCATCGCAACCCCGCGACCACCGGCTCTTCACAGCGCATCCCGTTCCTGAACCTGCTGCGCATCGTGAACCGGGTGCAGCACTGGCTGCGACCCAACAGCTTGAAGGTTTCCCGTCGCAACATTGCCGAGCACTACGACCTGGGGAATGACTTCTACTCCCTGTGGCTGGACAAGACGATGACCTACTCCGCAGCCCGGTTCACCTACCCTGGCCAGAGCCTGGAAGAGGCGCAGACAGCCAAGTACGAGGCTCTCTGCCAGAAGCTGAAGCTCCAGCCCAGTGATCACGTGCTGGAGATTGGCTGCGGGTGGGGCGGCTTCAGCAGCTACGCCGCACGGGCCTACGGTTGCCGGATCACGGCCGTGACCATTTCGCAGGAGCAGTTTGCCTACGCGACAGATCGCATGAAGCGGGAGGGTCTGGATGACCGGGTGGAAATCCGCCTGCAGGACTACCGCCTCGTGGAGGGACAGTTCGACAAGATCGCTTCCATCGAGATGCTGGAAGCCGTGGGAGATGCCTTCCTGGAGACTTACTTTGCCAAATGCGCCACGGTGCTCAAACGCGATGGGTTGATCGCGCTGCAGATGATCACGGTGCCTGACAGTCACCACGCCCAACTTCGCAAGGGTGTGGACTGGATTCAGAAACACATCTTCCCAGGTTCACTGCTTCTCAGCGTAGCCCGGGTAAACGAGGCGGTAAACCGGACGGGCAACCTCTTCATGCATGAGCTGGAAGATCTGGGTGCTGGCTATGCCCAGACCCTGGCCCTGTGGTATGACCGTTTCCAGATGAAGCTGGAGGACGTGCGCTCCCTCGGCTTTGACGACCGCTTCATCCGGAAATGGAGCTACTATCTCAAGTACTGCGAAGCCGCCTTTGACCACCGCCACATCAGTGTGGTGCAGGTGTGTTACACCCGCCCGAACAACGCAACCCTCCGGGAAAACTGGTGAATGATCCTTTTTCTCAGAGTCTTTTTCCTGGTGGTGCTGGCGTCCATGATCGCGGTCACCGGCTGGGCCAGCAGCCAGTGCGCGCTGTGGAGCATCCCGCGTGAGGTGGGCAGTCATCCGTGGTTCATTGCCACTCTCTTTGACGCGTACTGGGGCTTTCTCACCTTTTACTGCTGGGTCTTCTATCTCCAGCGGTCCTGGGCCAGCCGCATCCTCTGGCTTGTGGCCATTCTGTTGCTTGGCAACATCGCCATGGCCTCGTATGCGCTCTGGAGACTTTTCCGGCTTCCCGCCCATGCCACCATGGAAGACCTCCTTATCCGCCGCACTGCATGAACTCGTTTCCACTGCTGCTCATGCTGGGTGCCGGGATTGCCTTCACCCTTTTCACTCTCACCTGGCTGATCAGCCGGAAGCTGGACAACTACAGCTTCGTGGACATCACATGGTCATACGCTCTGGCAATTCTGTCGCCAGTTTATGCCGTGCTGACCGAGGGATATGCGCCACGACATACGCTGGCCATCATCATGGGCACGGTGTGGAGCCTGCGGCTGGGCACCTATCTCCTCTTTCGCATCAAGCGCCATCATCCGCATGAGGATGTGCGCTATCAAGTGCTGCGCAAGAAGTGGAGCAGCAATTTGGGCAGCCGGTTCTTCGCCTTCTTCCAGGCGCAGGCCCTCCTGGCACTGCTGCTCTCCCTTCCCGTACTATTGGCCTTTCTCAATCCCCGTCCCGAACTCGGCGGTTGGGAAATAACCGGGGCCCTGGTATGGCTGGTGGGGATTGCCGGCGAGGGCATCTCAGATCATCAGATGCAAAGCTTCAAGGCTGACCCGGCCAGCAAAGGCAGGGTCTGCCAGGTGGGACTATGGCACTACTCACGCCATCCCAACTACTTCTTTGAGTCCGTCACCTGGTGGGGTTTCTGGCTCTTTGCCTGCGGTTCGCCTTGGGGCTGGGTCACGATCTACGCGCCCCTCATGATCCTTTACACCCTGCTGCGCGTCACCGGCATCCCGCTTACTGAAAAGTGTGCGGTGGAATCCAAGGGTGATGCCTACCGCCTGTACCAGCGCACCACGAGCGCCTTCGTGCCCTGGTTCCCCAAACATCTCCCATGAGCCTGATCGACACCCTGCTGGAAAAGAACCTGCTGCCCGACGCCGTCATCCGGTTCGGCATTCGTCAACGCTTGCAAGCGACCCTCGATGAGCGGCGGCCACAGAATGTGGAATGGCGTCAGATGCTGCTCAATGAACACATCAAGTCTCTACTCGCCAGTC
>JBGGMQ010000721.1:0-5899 GCA_041287975.1 Verrucomicrobium sp.
CGCCACGGGACAGGCCTGGGGTTTGACGACACCCTCAACAAGCTGGCCTGGCTGAAGCTGTAGGCACGCCGCCCATCACATGATCACGGTAGAGCACAACGACGCTTTCTGGCAGGGAACGAACGCCCGGATAAGCGTGGCGAATGAAGGCGATGTTCCTCCTGCAGGTCTCGTGGAGTTCGTGGAATCTGCGCCGGAAACGCGGTCGCTAGTCTATTTCCGAACCTCGGGCAGTGAAGGGTTGCCGAAATGGGTGGGGCTGTCTCGTGAGGCTATGCTGGTCTCGGCGAAGGCGGTAAACGAGCATCTGGAGTCGTCAGCACGAGATCGCTGGATCATTGCCCTGCCGCTGCATCATGTAGGTGGTTTTTCCATTCTGTCCCGCTGCCATGCCAGTCGCGCGGCGTGGTCCGTCTTTGACGGCCGGTGGGACGCAGCCCGCTACGCCCGGCAGTGTGCGGATGAGGAAATCACACTGGCTTCACTGGTGCCCACCCAGGTGTATGATCTGGTGAAGGCGGGATTGAACGCTCCTGGCAACCTGAGAGCCATCGTAGTCGGGGGTGGGGGAATGAATCGCGAGGTGGCACTGAGGGCGCTGGAACTGGGCTGGCCGGTGCTACAGAGCTTTGGCATGACCGAGACAGCGTCCCAGATCGCGACCGAGCCGCTGGAGCATTTGCGGGCGGGTTACGATCCCGAGGCACTGGAAGTTTTGCCCTGCTGGGAACTTCAGGCTGACGACGGGGACATCCTCACCGTGCAAGGGGCTGCGCTGGCGTCAGGTTACGCGGTTGGCAGGGAGGACGGACAGTGGATTTGGCAACCCATCGATGGCGAGGTCGGGCTCACTACGAGGGATCGCGTGCAACTCTGGCATCACGGCCGACGGCAGTTCCTGCGGTTTCTCGGGCGAGAGGCCGCTTTTGTCAAAGTGCTTGGAGAACTGGTCAGCTTGCCAGAATTGCAATCGAAATTGGAAGAGCTCTGCCTGGAAGCAGGCTTGCCTCCGACCTCATGCCTCGTCTGGCCGGTGCCGGATGAAAGGCAGGATACGCGATTGGTGCTGGTGGGAGAGATCCCGGAGGCGGACTTGGAGGCATTGTGCGGGAAATTTAATGCCGGCGTGCCTGGGTATCAGAAGCTTGGAGATGTACACCGGGTGGAGTCAATTCCTCGTACTGCCTTGGGTAAAGTGGATCGGGTGGGGATGGCGACGCTTTTCAAGACAGGATTGACAAGATTTTCGAAGGATTAACAAGATGTCTGATGATGCGGGTGACGGGAACGGGTTGGAGGTTCCTGGGGAAGGCATTCCGTATCTGAGAAACTTTGTGTCTTCGTGCCTTTGTGCGAGGATTTGATGCTTTCCGATCCCAGACGGGGTGTTCTCATTTCCCACCACAGCCTGCCAGGAGGGATTCGACAGCCAGATCTGCAAGTAGCTGAGTTGGTGTCTGAAGAAATTTTCCGCAGGTGATCTTCAGGGAGACGATCCCGTGCAACGAAGTCCAGAACACTTCGGCGGCGTGTTGGGAGGACTTCTTTCCTTTAACCAGGTGCTGGAACTGAGTTTGAATCATGCCAAAGACCCGCTCTCCTGCACCGCTGGCATCCTTGCCGGGCTGGCTGCGGAACATGGCATCGGCCAGGGTGCTGTCCTGCATGAAGATGACACGGTAGGATTCAGGATGCTCCGTGCTGAAGCGGACGTACTGGCGGGCAAGTTCCCTGAGGATGTCTGACGGAGTCGCGAGGGCAAGAGCCGGTTGCATGTACATCTCCAAGTCCTCCAGTCCACGACGGCCCAGCTCTGCGACAATGGCTTCCCGATTGTCAAAGTAGAGGTAGATGGCGGTCGCTGAGTACTCGATCTCCCGGGCCAGGCGACGCATGCTGAGAGCGGCATAGCCCTCGTTGACCAGGATCGACCGGGAGGCATTCAGAATGCTGTCCCGGAGTTCCAGGGTGGCTTGAGGACTGCGAGGGGGGCGGCTCATTCAGTCGCAATATGTCATTTGACAGTCTGGAGTCGAGGTGTATTTAACAGTGTTAAGTTAACACTGTTAATATAAATGCATCATGAAATCGAAACCACAGATTGCGTTGTTTGGGGCCACGGGAGCCATTGGTTCATCCATCATCGCCGCCTTGCGACACCGGGGGATTTCTTTTCGAGTGGTAGGGCGGGATGCCGCCGCTCTGGAAGGGGCTTACGGGGCGGATCCACTCGCCGAAGTGAAGACTTGGGATCCTGAGAATCATAACTCCGTCGTGGCAGCGGCGGAAGGAGTGGAAACGATCATCACCATGGTAGGCGTACCCTACGACCAGTTTCATCTGCACCCCAAGATCATGAGTCAGACCATTGAAGGTGCAGTGGCGGCAGGGGTGAGACGAATCCTGCTCATTGGCACCCTTTACTCTTTCGGCAGTCCCCGAGCAGACCGGGTGAATGAGGATCATCCCCGTGAGCCGCACACCTACAAGGGCCGTATGCGCAAAGAGCAGGAGGACATTTTGATGGAGGCGGGTCGCTCAGGCCGCATTGAGACAACCATCCTGCGACTGCCGGACTTCTACGGGCCGGGTGTGGAGCGCAGCTTTCTGCATGGGGTTTTCAAGGCCCTCTCTGCCGGAGGCAAAGCCCAGATGGTCGGTCCCATCGACATTCCGCATGAGTTTGTGTTCGTGCCAGATGTTGGCCCCGTGGTGGTGAAGCTGGCGCAAGAGTCCAAAGCCTACGGCAGGACTTGGAATCTGGGCGGAGTCGGGACGATCACTCCAGAGGACTTCGCAAAGAAGGCGTTTGCCATGGCCGGCCAAGGAAAGCCGAGACTGCAAGTGGCGGGCAAATTCCTGCTGAGGCTTATCGGCTTCTTCAATCCCGTGATGCGTGAGTTGGTGGAGATGCACTACCTCATCACTTCTCCGCTGATTGTGGATGACACTGCGCTGCAAGGCCTGCTCGGGGAATTGGCCAAGACTTCCTATGAGGAGGGAATTCGCGAGTGTTTGGAGGCAGAGGGCCTTGCCAAACGCCCCGGCCCACATCAATGATGCAGGCATGCGCGGAGTTTCGAATCCGCAAAGAACCCTGCCTGTCCACTGATGCATCAAAAATCACTGCGAGGAGTCCGTGCCGTTGCCCTGGTGGAGGCGACCAAAGCGGTCCTGGTACTGCTGGCGGGGTTTGGGTTGCTGGCGTTGCTGCATCGGGATGCGCAGGCCCTGGCGGAGCGCTTCGTGCGGGCCATGCATGCCAACCCTGCCCATAAGTACCCGCAGATCTTTATCGAAGCCGCGGCCAGCGTGAACGACTCACGCCTTTGGTCACTGGCGACGTTTGCCGGCATCTATGCCCTTGTGCGGGGCGTGGAGGCGTATGGACTCTGGCATGACCGCAAGTGGGCCGAGTGGCTGGCACTGCTGAGTGGGGGTATCTACCTGCCATTGGAGATTTATGAGATCATCCACCATGTGACGTGGGTGAAGGTGGTGGCCTTCATGGTTAATTTGCTGGTCGTCTTCTACATGGTGAAGCGCTTGAGGCAACGAAGGAAGCCTGATGCAGGTATCCAATGATTGCCCCCAGGCCAATACTGGCTCTAGTCCACAAACAGGAACTCGTTCGAGCAGAGCAGTGCATGACAGAGCATCTCCCAGGGTTTGTCTCCGGTGGATCGGCGGGTGATGAACTGGAGGGCCAGGTCCTGCTCCTCCATGGACGGGTTACGATGAAATAGCTGCTGGTAGAGCCAGACGACTCGATCTGTCGGTTCCGCTCCAGTGCCAGAGGGGATGCGTTGAGCGAACGCCCGGGCCTGCTCCAGGGCGAAGGGATGGTTGAGTATCCAAAGCGCCTGGGGAGCGACGACGGAGTCGTTGCGTGCCTCAACGATGGTGTTGGGGTCGGAACCATCAAAGAGCATCCGGAATGATGAGCGGTCAGAGCGCACAGCCGTGAGGTACAGGGTGCGCCTTTTTGCCATGAGATCATTCACAGAGACGCCACCGGTTTGCCGGTCCAGCTGGCCACCAGCGATGAGCAGCGTGTCACGAAGTTCTTCCGCGGTGAGTTTTCGTCGATTTTGCCGGCTGAAGAGATGGTTTCCCGGATCGGCAGCGAGAGCCGCAGGACTTGACTCACTGGACTGTTGATAGGCGGCGGAGTTGCAAATGAGACGGTGCATGGCCTTGCTGCTCCAGCCGCTCTTGATGAACTGAAGGGCCAGCCAGTCCAGCAGCTCTGGATGGGTGGGGGGCTCGCCCAGCTTCCCAAAATTGTTGGCGGTGCGCACGATGCCGGTACCGAAGTGGTGTTGCCAGATGCGGTTCACCATGACCCGGGAGGTTAGAGGATTGTCCGATGAGGCGATCCACTTTGCGAGTTCGAGGCGGCCACTGCCCTGGAGCTGAGTTGGGGCGGGAGTGGCAAACAGGGCGGGATAGCCACGCGGCTGGGTGGCAGCGAGACGGGCGTAGCTGCCTCGCACGTGGATCTGGGCGTCGTGAAAGCCCTCGTACTTCGTGCCGGGAATTCCACCCTCCTGCAGCCCATGCGCCATGGTCGGCTGGGCCAGCCGGGCGCGCAACGTTGTTTGCTCCTGTGCAAGGGCTGCATCTTGCACTTTCTCCGTGACCAGGTGGCTGCCTTCACCTTCGCATACCAGCCAACCCTCCTCCAGAGCATGGGATCCATGGGTGATGAGGGCTTGGGACAAGTCCCAGGTCCTGCCATCTGAGGCTTTGATTTGCAGACTCACGATGGTGCTGTCGCATGTGTATTCCTTGCCCGGCAGTATGGAAAGAGCAAGCAACGCGCCTTTGCCAATGCTGACCTCGGTTCCTGTGAACTGATCGGACCTGCCATTGGCGAATGCGCCACGACCCACCTCCCGCGTGCCACTGCGGACAACCCATTGAATGCCATCGCCGCAATTGCCATCGGCATCCGTCATGTCAGCCTGCAAGGCGACGACCATGTCTGCAGGAGCCTTCCAGGCGACGGTCACGGCTGAACGCGGACCCGGATGCAAGGAAATTGACTTGGGTGGCAGCGTGATCGTGGAGAAGCGCTTTTCACTGGCAGACCGGTTGATGAGAAGGGTGGGATTGGCCCCGCCTTTGCGATGCCATGAAACAACCTCCGTCACTCCGCTGACGGGTGCTTCCATGACCTCGAAAGGGGTGAGGCCGTGACTCAACTCCGCATCAATCGCAGCCAGGCGTTGTTGAGCCAGCTCTCGTTCTGCACTCTCGGCGGGAGAGAGCAAAGGAATGCGCATGATCTTCTCTCCAGCGGTGGGGTGGGCGAACTTGTCGAGGATGTGGCTGCTGAAGAAGAAGCCGGACATCGCATAGTAGTCTGCCGTGGAGAGCGGATCGAACTTGTGATCATGGCAGCGCGCACAGGCCAGTGTGAGCCCAAGGAAAGCGCGACTGGTGACGTCGATCTGGTCGTCCACAATATCGGTGTAGACCTTCTGTTTGTCGCTATCACCATTGCCCCAGTTGCCGATCGCGTACATGCCGGTGGCAATGACCTTGCCTGCGTCCCACTCGCCTTGCCGGGCGAGAATGTCGCCGGCCATTTGCTGGCGGATGAATTCATCGTAAGGCAAGTCGCGGTTGATGGCCTGTACAACCCAGTCGCGGTAGCGCCAGGCATCGAGAATGTCGGCTTCTTTGCCTTGGCCACGGGCATCAAGGGAGTCGGCATAGCGTACGACATCCAGCCAGTGGCGCCCCCATTTCTCGCCATAGTGCGGAGAGTCGAGGAGTCGGTCCACCAAGTCACGGACTGCCCGGGGACGGTCCTGCAATGCAGTGGACTCAAAGGCTGCCACCTCGGCGACGGTAGGCGGGAGCCCGGTGAGATCATAGGTGAGACGCCGGA
>JBGGMQ010000722.1:0-3871 GCA_041287975.1 Verrucomicrobium sp.
ACAGAGAGACAGGATGGACAAGATTTTCGAAGGATTCACAAGATGAAGCTGTGGGGAGCCAGATAAAATACCCAAACCAAGCCCCCAATCTCATCACTAGGGGGCACCAACATCCATGTCGGCAAGGTCGCTCCATCCTCATCGCCAAACTAGCCATCCCGCATTCACCCCCTACAAGGTCGTACTGGGAGCGCAGGACTTATCCTGCCCAATAGGTCTACAGCATCCAAACCAAACCCTCTCTCCCACCACCCCCCAATCTCATCGCTGGGTGCGCCGACATCCATGTCGGCAAGGTCGCTCCACGCACCATCGCCCAAACCAGCCAACCCGTATTCACCGCCCACAAGGTCGTACCGGGAGCGCAGGATTTATCCTGCCCCAATAGGTCTACAGCCCCCAAACCAGGCCCCCCAGTCTCATCACTGGGTGCGCCGACATCCATGTCGGCTACCATCCTCCGCCCCTTCACCGCGCCTCCTCCTTTAGAAGGAGGCAAGGTTGGCCCGAAAGAGGGGGAACGGCGGCCCCATGGAAGCCGTTTTTATACCCTAGAATCCAGGCCCACTCCCAGGGGCCGGAGTGGTGCATGCCCTGTTCAAATCAAGGCATGGATTTTGCGGTTGCATTGCGTTGAACCGTGCCCAAAAACAACTCAGCTCTTCAATGAAACAACCTCTTGCTATGAAATACACCCATTCAGTCCTGACCACCCTCCTCGCATTCCTCTTCATCTGCTGCTCCCGTGCCCAAGCCGCCGTCTCCATCGGTCCAGTCATCAATCCCGCCAACGGCCACGTCTATTACCTGCTGACGGCAAACACCTGGTCCGCCAGCGAAGCAGAGGCGATCACCCTCGGCGGCCACTTAGCCACCATCAACGACGCCGCAGAACAGGCCTGGGTGATGTCCTTGTTTGGCTCCCATGCCAACCTCTGGCTGGGACTGAGCTACGTCGTCCCAGAAGGGAGCCAGACAGGAGAGTTTGTTTGGGCATCGGGCGAGACTACGACCTACACCAACTGGTACGGAGCAGAGCCCAATAGAAAGCCAGGCGAAGACTACGTTCTGGCTTGGTGGTCCGGCTACGGCACCCTGTTCTCCGGAGGTTGGAATGACATCACCAACAACAGCGGCTACAACACCATGGGCGTCGTGGAAGCCTACACCCTCGTGGCACCAGAACCTTCTGTCAGTCTGCTCAGCTTGCTGGGTTTGGCCATGGGTTTCATGTCGTTCACCCGTCGCCGCAAGTCATCTGACGCTTCCTCCACGAAGCAACAGTAGTTCGGTTGTCCCAACCGTTCAGTACGCCGGAGGAACACGCAGCCTCCCCTCCTCTACACGGCATTGCGGCAACCAACCTCCGCGGAGGAGGCAATCCAGCCTCCCTCCCGCCCAAAACGCCCCCTACCCATTCCACATCGAACCTTGATCCGTGCTTGAAGTTTCGTTTTTGAACTTTGAACTTTGAATTTTGAATTCCATCTTCGCTGACAGGTGACAACAACGGTGGACTGCCCGCACCATTTTCCGCAACGATCTGGACAAATAGTTGCTACCATCTGATCGATCAAATGGTGGAACCCTCCATACCCCCTCTTCCTCTTCGCAGCCTCTTCTCCTGACTTGTCCGCCTGAACCCAGAGCAACAACGAACGCTTCGAGCCCATCACGTCCCAGCCATCATGGTGCTGGCAGGGACTTCCAGTGCAACTCGCGCTTATTGGAACAGCTGTGTTGAAAGTCAACCTCCGCCACTAGTGGTGACGGTGGGAGGCACAGACCCCATTTTTGCCCTCCCTTGGGCCCTGCTTAAGGGAGTGCTGGAAAAGCGCACTCTCCACAGCGATGTGATTCGCTACCTGGCCAGAAAACGACACGAAGCCGTCTGGAAGGTGCAAGAGGCCCTCGCAGGCAAATTGGGCTACGAGCTGGAACTGCGTCTCGACCGTTTGCTCCAGATTTCAGCCACCGACGAAATGAAGGGCCTTTGCAGGCTGATCTTCACCGCAGGACAAGCCGGAGCAATGGCAAGATGGAAAAACGAATCCAGGCAGGACATGCTGATGAAGCTGGCGGCTCTGCAGGATCTTTGCGCTGTTCATGATGCCACTCCCACGTTGCTTGTCACCATGCTGGATGACACCCCACCCCCTTATGTGGAGTGCTGTGTCGAAACCCTCGTCAATCTTGCTGGAGAAGCCCCATCGATGTTGTCAGCCATGACACTCAGCGAGGCAACCCTCAATCGGTACCTGAAAGCCACACGCGAGTCCCGGGCGAAATCCATGTTGCTGGAAGGGCTGGTACACATAGAAGGATCAAGATTGGGCAGCAACTTGGAGGGGCCTGCGCCTGCGCTCCAACCTCCTTCTCCATCTTCACTTTCTTCCGAAGATCAGGTGGATCGAGCCCTGCGCTTTTTGGACATTGAAGTCCCAAGCGTAGCCCGGGATCAGATGGAACGTCTCCGTTTAGAGGGCAAAGAGGCTGTGCGCCCGGCCAAAGATCCCGAAGGTGCAGATCGGGCCCGCAGCGCCGCCGAGAGATTTCTCTACCAAGTGCTCGAAGCTTGCCCCCTCACCAAGGGATTGTTTGAACTGAATGGAGAACTGGACATTCGGTTTGGTCCCCGCCGACTGGAAGTGGATCTGCTGGCGCGAGCTCAAAGCATCGCCGTGGAAATCGACGGATACTATCATTTTCAGGACGTGACCCACTATCGCCGGGACCGTCGCAAGGACCTGGCTCTGCAGGAGTCAGGATACCTTGTCCTGCGATTCCTCGCCGATGACGTCGTCTCTCAGATCGAGACGGTCCTGGCCACAATTTACAATTCCGTGATTTGCAAACGCAAAGAACAAACCCAAGTTTCCACAAATGAAATCGGTGAATGATCTGGACGTCGTTGAAGGATTAATCCTGGCCCGGGTCGCCCTGTCGGGTGAGCCTGGGGAGACTTCGGGCGCAGTCCGAAAGGACATCGGTCCACTCGTGGCCCGCAACCTGAGCAAACCAGAGCAAGAGCGGATCCTGACGAATGCGATCACCTCGATGCTGGAACGCGATCTCATCGAACCCTGTGGGAGGAACCGGCACCGCGTCACCCCCGGTGGGCGGAAGCTTTCGCTTAAGTTCCTGGCCCTGGAGGATCTGCCTCCCAAAACCTCCTGGGCAAAGCTGCGAGACCGCGTGTTGGTGGCCAAGGCGATGGGCCTGAACGCGAAGTCCCTCAGGGTGCTCAATCATATCTCCAAGGCGGATGGGCTCCGCGCCATGACCCTGCTGGACCTCTTCGGCGGCCCGCAAAAATCGCTGACCTCGTCCGGTCTGCTCCCCACACTGGGCCAGGCAACAGACATGCTGGTCGCAGCGCAACTCGGAGCCAGCCGCTCAGGTGTCGCGGAACTCCGAAACGCCCTGCTGGCGCGATGGGTTGAGAGCGAACGGGAGCAAAGCGACGACGAAGGTGATGGCACCTTCGTCAAGGACGTTGTCCAGGCTGCCAGACAGTCTCCCGCAGAACGATTTGGCGATGACAAGGTCCTCATCGCACATGCTTGGGAACAGTATCGAAAGGAGCATCCCACGAAGGCGTTGAGCATCGAGTCCTTCAAAGAAAAAGTTTTAGAGGCCCAACGAAAAGGCCAGATCGAACTGAGCCGGGCGGACCTCGTGGAAGCGATGAATCCCGAAAAAGTGATTGAGTCTGAAATCAGCTATTTAGGAACACGATTCCACTTCATCCGAATTTGACCCATGCACACTTCCGCCCGCGCAATCGACCCACGACTTGAAGCCTTCTGCTCCGAGGTGTGCCCGGACCTTTTCCACGGTGTGGTGCATCCGCTCCAGATCTTTCACCACG
>JBGGMQ010000723.1:0-17291 GCA_041287975.1 Verrucomicrobium sp.
GAGTCGGGTGTCAGGACCTTCGCTTGCACGAGTGAAATCCATCCTGTTTCAAATGACAGGTTCGGGAGACCTCAAGTTGTCTGAGGAACTGCGAATGCAACTGCTCGCGACCATGCTCGTGAAGCCAGAGATCCAGAGCGAATTGACCATGGCGGCTTCCAGCATTCCCAAGTTGGTGGAGAGCTACCCATTGGTCTCCAAGGAAGAGCTTGTGAAATCTGCGGCTTCATCTTTGGCTCCCAGCATGCGCCGGGGTGGACGGTCGTGCCATGAGCTTGCGGTGCTCGCTTTTCACCAAGGAAATGAGGCGGAGGCGTTGCGACTGCTGGAACTCGCAGAGGCGGAGCCTCAAGCCCAGCCTGGCGGTGGCGAGTTTCGCTATTCCGAGAGGCCAGTTCGGACGGGGCCAGCGCCCGTGATTATTGTCCCGACGACCACTGGACGACTCTCGTGGTCCCGAGAGTCCATTTACCTCACCCGGGTTGCCCTTTTGCTACGGGCCAACCGCGTTGCGGACGCTAAAACCCTTGTCGAGAAAATTGCCGACGGCAATCTGGCCCCAGGCAAACCCGCGCTGATGAAGCTTGTCGAAGAGCGTTCAGCGGCCCCGAAGCCATGAAACATCTGCACGACGGAAACGTCAGAGGGATCAAGACATCACCTGTTGCGCTTGCATGAGGATCTATGGTAAAACTCGCGCCCCTCATGAAATTTTTGCTTTGCCTGTTAAGTGCTGGCCTGCTGATGCCACAATACCTGTCCGCGGCTGAACCCGTCGAGACTGAACTTCAGAGATGCCAGGATCTAATCGGCAAGGGTCAAGCCCGCATGGCTGAGCAGAGTTTTGAACGGCTCTTGAACTCAAGAAAGTTTGATGAGCCCCTTTGGATCCAGGTTATCCGGATGGAAACGGACGCGGGACTTCTTCCTGAGGCAGCAAAGAATGTGCTCAACCTGATTGATAGAGCAGATTCAAACTCTTCAAGAGAAACTCTGCAGAAGCTGCTGGATCAGGTTCTGGCGAAACATGTGCAGGAAATGGACAGGATCCTGGCGATCCAAAAGTGGGCTGACGTGGGCCAGGATGCTGATGATTTCGCCTATGGTGCGGCCGCATTGCTTGAGACTTCTTCTGCCAGGTACCAGGAAAAAGGAGCTCGTGTGGTGAGGCATGTCTTCAAGCTGCTGCTGCAGAGTCCGGAGGAAAGGGCGTTTACGGGACCGCGTGTTCGTGAGCAGCCCTCCAGTGCCTTTTTGATTCGGCTGGGGGCCTCTCCCGCCTTGATGGCGACCGTACTGGACATTGCGGATGAGTACAAGCTTACACGAGACGCAGGTTGGGCCATTGACTATGCAAATCAGATGAGCAGTCTGGTCATGACAGAATCCATTCCTCAGATGTTGCCCGCATTTACCCAGTCTCTACTGGTGGCGGAAGCCGATGGATTCAGAGATCTCTGCCTTCCAGGCACCTCCTCTGAGTCGCTGCTTGGGGAAGTAGTGTTTCCCCTGGTTTATGCACCGTATCGCAATGATCTCCGGCAGCAGGTGCTGAAGGCTCTGGCAACCCGGCAGCCCCGTACGTTTGGACTTGAGCTGACGGAAGTGATGCTGGTTCGCGACAACCAGGAACTCATCAAAGGCTTCCTAAAACGACGTCAGACGGATCTGCGGAAGCTGAGACCTGAAGCCGCCAGCACCCTTTTGTCCTTGTTTAACATATCCTTCTACGCCATCGGATCCCCGGCACCCCTGCCGTCGGATCTCGAAAGTTTGTTGAAGCCGTTGCTGGAGTCAGAGAAAATCTATCTGGAGTCAGAATGGCTGGCCTGGCAAAGCTGTCAGACCTTGCAAGACAGCGGGTTGAGTGGCGAAGCTGCCGTGGCACACGCCCTTCGTTTGATTGGCCGGCTCGTGGTTCGGTCCCCCGCGGACGTCCCCCGCTTTTTTGACCACACTGTGGCTCTGCTGCGTCTGAACCACCAGGACGGAGCGAGGGAACAACTCGGGGCATTTCTTCGGGAAGCCGCGACCATCCCGGAACTCGTGGCCACAGCGCTCCGGCATGCCAGGAAAGAGGGTGTCAGCCAGGCGCAAGACTGGCTGCAGGGGACATTCTCGCGGGCATGGTTGCCTGGAAATCACGTGGAACAGCCCCAACGATTGATGATGATCTTGGAAGCGGCCGGTCTGCTGGGTGACGTTCGATCCTTTGCCAACCAGTGGAGCCCTGGTGATAATCACGTCAAAGGATTCGTCCCGCGGATCAAACTGACTCTGGAAGCCCGGAGAAACGCCTATGAGGCTTTTGTTCCTGTTCTGCGCCATCACCAGCCGCGCACATTCGGCTCTGAGATGCTTCTGGCACTCATTACTTCTGAAAATGACTCCACCATTGCCCGCGTCGTCGCGAACCGGGAAAAGGACATCACTGATCTTCCGGCCGATCTGCAGGCAGAGATGATCGCCTTCTTATGTGAGTGGGTGTGGGACCTTGACTATCTTGGCCGGGTCGCTCCTTCGTTGCAGCCTGTTCTACAGCCTCATCAGGAACGGAGGAGGAGCGCTGCCGAGGAAGAGTTGACCCTGATCCTAAGAGCAAATCGGTTGGAAGATATTCGCAAAGAGGCGGCTCGTGAACTCAATGCTTTGATAAAGGGCAAAGGTGATCGGGCGAGTCTTTCGTTTGAGAAGATCGTGGCGAATCTGAGCTTGATGATGCAAATCTCTCCAGACCGGGCCCTTGAAGGGTTCTCAAAAATGGAGGAATTGATCCGCCAGACGGATGAGAAGCGGGGGTGGCCTGTATCGTGGCCATTTTCACAGACTGGGCTTGGAGGCTGGTATCTCCTGTGTGCTTCTCATCCCTCCCTGCTGGAGCCGGTCCGGCTGGCCCTGACCAGGGCAAATGTCAATCTGGACTCGGCATGGGTGCAGAAGTCTGAGGAGAGAATGATGCCCGTCTCTGTTTTCAGTGATGCGGGCAACGTCTTGGCCTTGCTGGAGTGTCGCCAGTATTTGGGCAAAGACGTCCGTTTTGGCAAGGAAAGGACCTTCACCTCACGGCCCGTGCTGGAACTTGTGGCTCAGCGGTTCGTAGGTATGACAAGTTCGAACCGGCAGGAGCTGGCAGGATTGCTTCGCAATCGCCCGGTCAAAACTGCAGGGGCAGAGTTCATGCGGGCTTTTCTCGCGCATTCTCGCAACGAAGCGGAGATGCATCTCGATGAAAATGCCGCCGTTTTGAGGGCGCTTGAGCCAGAAGACAAGGTCGCGGCTTTGAAAGCACTGCGTGTCGCAGTCCCAGAGATTGCAGCGTCCCCAGTGGGTGCTGGCCCTGATGCGGGTGCCCTTCAGAATCTTTTGCAGCAGGAGCAGGCGGATGAGAGTCGGTTGATCGCGGCCCTTCAAATGTCAGAGACGCCGCTCCCTATCTCTCCGGCCCGGGGCTGGGTAAGGGTGATCTCTGACGAGCTGACGCGCCTCATGAGCAAAGGTAAAGAGGACTTGGCCGCCAGGCTTTTTGATCTCGCCATGGCCCGGTTGAATGAGCCGTCTGCAGCCGGCAGGAAGTCACCCGTTTTTACCGGACCCATGATAGCGCGGCGGCTTCCACTTGAGCCTTTCCTGGAGGGCAGCGGCAGCTTTGAATTGCTAGGTTTGACACTGCAGCGAATGCAGGCTGACAGAACTGGCCTCATGGTCCCACTGCCCGAGGCGGGGAGAGTGTCTGAGACGTCTCTTTTCGAGCAAGTCTGGCGTGAAAAAGGAGGATTGGTCAATCCGGGCGCGGCTATGGGAGAGATGCTCACGGAACTGGAACTCTACAGGCGTGGAGCTCCTGCGGCCTGTCTGGCAGTGCCCTTTTACCACTTCATCAAGCAGGTGCCCAAGCCACTTCGAATGGAGATTCTGGCGTGGGCGGACACACAGCGGGAGCAAGCTCAGGTGAAGCCTCTCATACGGGAGATGGAGTTTGCGGCAAGGAGAGCCAACCTGCTGAGTGACAGTGAGGTCGATCTTGGGGAAGACCCTGCCCTTTGGGAGCACTTCCAGCAAGTCGTCACAGACGGCACGATCAACCCGTTTGTCCGACTCCAGGTGGGCTCCAGCCTCTGTCGGGAACACGGTGCGAGAGTGCCTGCGGCGGTCGTAGTTCCGGTGGTGCAACTGGCTTTGGGTTCGTGGAAAGAAAGATCTGTCGTGCCGGTCATCGACGCGCCAGTGATCCTGGGCTGCTTTGCCAGACTTCCCGTCACGCCAGGGTGGCGGGCAGTAGCAGAGCCCCTGGCTGCGGAGTGGGAAAGGAGGATGGTCGAAGCCCGGCAGGATGGGGCGAGCCAGGTTTACATGGAGGTGTTTCAAGCCCTCGTCATCACGTTGTGTCAGCTGCAGGATGAATCGCGGCTGGACCTGTTTTTTGAGGCCAACCGTCACCCGGCTGAGAACTGGCCAGCGGTGCTGGCAGGCTACGGAATGAAGCGCAGGGCGGCCGAAGTGATGCGTCGTGACTGGAAGCAAGTGGCGGCAGCACTGAGCCGGCCCACGGGGCGCTTTGTGCTGAATGTTCCTCCACCTCCTGGCCCTGTTGTCTCGGACTTCATCTCCGAGTTCAGGGCCGAGGAAGGGGATCTTGCCTTGCTGGCAGAATGCTGCTGGATGCTGGCCGCGAAACCTGTGGGCGCTGCAGCATCGTCTGGGCAGGCAAAAGTTTGGAGCGCACGGATGGATGAATTTGTCTCCCGTGTCGTGAAGTCCCCTCTTGTCCATAGGGAGCGGCGCATGCATTTGCATACTCTCCTGGTCAGGGCGCATCCAGCTTCGCTGAGCCCGCTTGCCGCCCTGATCAAAGCAGATGCGGCAGCACTGACAGTCGAGCAGTTGGGCGCTTTCGCTTCTCCTGCGACGCCCAGTGCTACGCTCTCGTTGGAAGTCTCGGCCACCTGGGCAGCCTCACTCGTGGAAAAGGGAGATTTGTCGGTCTTGCAAAATGACCTGACGAGGGTCGTGGCGGCTATGCGGATGACGGACCGCCACAATGACAACGCACGGGCGGTGGGTAGGGCGTTCTATCTACGGCGACTCCTGGAATGCCTTCAACCGTGGTTCTCTGGCTGGCCCCGACAGCGACAGGAGGCATTGTTGAACGCAATGCTACAGGCATCTCCGCTGGAGGACTATATTCGCGTCCCTGCCCAAGGGGATGAACTGGTCGTGAAGCAGGCGCTCAGAATGCTTGCCCAAGCCTTCGAACTCCAGATGGAGAATACCTCCCCAACAGACAATGGAGTCCGCTCCCTCCCCGTGGAGCATGATGAAAAGATTCGGACCCTGCTGCATGGCTTGTCTGCGTCTGGCGAACGGCAGCTCCCTGAACCTGTTCGCAGGAACCTGTTGCGAGAGTTGCTTAAGCTTCCCTCAGTACAGCGAGGACTTGCTGACCGTTCGCTAACAGTGCCAGCCCTGATCAAACAGAGCCCCGTGTTGTCTTCAGCAGAACTTGTCCAGGACGCACCTGCCCTGATTGAGACCTCCTCCCTAGGGGGGCTGGCAGCAAAGGATCTTGCCCTGCTCGCTGTTGAGTTGAACAATCTCCAGTCGGGGACGGATTGCCTCGATGTGGCGATTCGGCAGTCGACACCGAGTGATTCAAGCGCGCTCTCTTCTTCGAGGGATCGGTTGTTGCTGCTGAAGGCAGCATTCCTCATCCGGCAAAAGAAGGTGAGCGATGCCCGCAGGACTCTGGACCAGGTACTCCCGGCATCATCAACAAAGGAAAAAGAGAGCCTTCTGAAATTGATAAACACAGCCAACTAAGAGCGCTCGAACGAAAGCCCCGCGAGGTTTCCCCGAAACCATGAGGCTGACTCGTCAGGAAGAGCTGTTGCTGTTCTGTCCGCCACCCGTCGGGAAGCCACTCCCGGGGGTGAGCTGTTCCCCCGGCTTCGGTTCGCCTGAAGGCTCCGTTGGAGTGGCAGGCTTGGCACCGCCGGGCTCCGGCATGATGTGTGGCTCGGTTGGGCTCTGTCCAGCAGGAGGCTCTTTGGCTTTCTCACACTGGCACAAGAGCAGGGTGGAGATCAATGTCAGGCAGGAGAGAATCTTCATAGGAAGCAGGCTTTGCCACAAGATCGCGACCGCTGCCCTCGTCGGATGCTCCCGGTTGTTCTGTCATCTCACTCAACTCAGCAGGGGAGCGAGGAAAAACCAGAACATGTAAGTCAGTGCTCTTAGCAGCAGACCGTCGATCCGTCCTGGCTGGGGGCGGGCCAGATAATCCAGAATGCCACGGCTCAGCCAACCTGCATGCAAGACCAGCGGCAGCGTCAGGAACCAACCCGAAAAGGGGACAAGGGCGATGTGCAGCAGCGCCGAAACGACGACCATGGCTAGCGCGGTTTTGGTCAGTCGGCGTCGACCCAGACGGACGGCCAGCGTCTTTTTGCCCACCAGTTCATCCGCCTCCATATCAGGAAGCCCGGCCAGCAGGATGGCAGGAAGTATTGCAAAGAACATGGGGGCCACCAGGGTCCAGGGGAGAAGGCTGGTCAGGGAGCCTCCTTGCGTGGCGTAGCCCAGCCAGAAGACAAGCACACTGTGGGTAAAGGCGACCGCCACCTCCCCCAGTCCTCTGCTGCACAATTTCACCGGTGGGGCCGTGTAGGCCAGCCCCAGGCCCAGGCCCAGCATCACGAGGATGGGCACTAGCACCGGGTTGGCCACAGCAGGGACGGTGAGGGCCAGGACGGTCGTGATGACGAGCAATACCGCAAGAGCCACGTTCCTTCCTCGGAGCAGTTGGAGAATGCTCAGCCGGTTTTCCACCAGCACCCGGGATCCACCATTGAAAAGGCTGCTGTTTTGATTCCTCGAATCCGATGGCAGGTCGTGCCATTCGTTGGTGAGCACCGTGACGAACTCCAGCGTGACCGCAGCGAGGATCGCGAGGCTCAATGTCACCCATGCCACTGGGGCTGCGAGAGTGTTGGCGGCGGTGAACGCCCCCAGCAGCACCACCAGAGCGGGGAAAAGATAAAACTGAAGCCGTGCGGCGTCGCGCCACGCTTTCAGTTGGGGCCGCCAACCCGTGCGGTGGCGGGCTTGCGCCTGGCGTGCTGCTTCACTGGCCTGGTCCAGCCAGCGTGATCGTTGTTGTGGGGTGCTGTGCAGCACTGGCCCAAATGAAATCACACGCGCCGGACCAATGCCGCAAAAGCCCAGCGTACTGTCCCGCAGGGCACGCACCGCCGGCTTGCCCTGCACGTAGTCGAACACCCAGCGCGGTGTGTCCATTGTCACAAGCATCTCGGCAGTTCGCCCCGCCAGAAGTCCTTCCCATCCGCCTTCGGGCCTTTCTCTAAAGGCGAAATCCGCACGGAAGGTGCGATCCAGGAAACCTTTCAACAGTGCTGGCATTGATCCCCACCAGACAGGGAATACAAAGACGACGTGCTCGGCCCAGACAAGGCTCTCTTGGGCCGATTCCAGGCAGGGCTCAAGATCTTGCTGACATTCATGAAGGTCAAAATCCAGGGTTCGGAGTGGCAGCATTCTTACTTCATGCCCTCCGGCCAGCGCAGCGTCTGCATAAGCCTCCGCAATACCTTCACACAGGCTGCCTTCACGCGGATGGCCAAGAATGACCAAGATACGAATTTTGCCCGTCGAGGGGACAACAGGCTCTGGCGTGAAGGCGGGTAAAGCCAGCCTTTCTTCGGTTCGTTCTGGGTCAGTCCCGGCGTCAGTGAGCGAAGGATCAGCAGGGAGGAGTTCCTCAAAATCTGTCAGAGGAGCGCTGGTCTCCGGGTCTTCGCGATCATCAAACGCATAGGAGGGGTCGCCCTTGTAGGCAGACTCCATTTCCAGAGGCCCCTCGGGATCGGCGAGGGCAACGTTTCCCCGCTCCTCCAGGTCTGCCTCTGCTTCATCAGCGCCAGGCAGCCGGGGGATACGAATTTTAATGGCGGTGATACCGTCCGAGGCCTCGCTCATGCAGTGGGTTACTCTTCGAGGCTGGGTCCGGTTTCGGTTTTGACGTACTCCTCAGGGGAGTCCAGGGGCTTGTTGATTTCCTCCAACGGCCAGTCGTCACGCTCTTGGGCAGCGTTGGGAGACCTCCGGTTTGGTTGGGGGAGTTCGGGCTGAATGGCGGTCTTGATCATGGCGATGCTCCTTTCCTAGCTCTCTTAGACATCGGATCCCGGCAAAGTGCTGGATGGGAAGTTGATAGTTTTTCTAAATTAACAATCTTTATGGATTAGCGAATGTGCTGAGGCTTGCCGTCAAGCAAGGGTGGAAAATGTGCGCACTTCTGGACTGCTCCCCCGTTGCATGACCTTTTAATGGCAATCAGGTCCCAGATGGTCGTGGTCGGTCATGCGCCTTGGAGTGTCACTTCTCCTGAAGACGCTCCATCTTCAACGCGTAGTAAACCATTCAACGGCAAACTCTTGTCGAGACAACTTACTCAAGCTTCTCCGCCATCTGACCATGAGCTTACCTAGCATTCCGGACCGCTTTCCTTCATCGGGCACTTCCCGTCGCCGCTTCCTCCAAACTGGAGCTGCCGCGCTGCTCGGCGCACCCTTTGTCACTACGGGCATGCGGGCCGCGTCCCCGAATGGAAAACTTCGCCACGCCGCCTTCGGGGCGAGTGGCATGTCTTACTCTGACATCAGTTCACTCTCCAAGCATGCCTCATGGGAGCTGGCCGCGGTCTGCGACGTTGACACGAGCAAGTTTGCCAGGATCAAAACCGAGTTCCCCAATGCCCGTCTGTATCAGGATTGGCGTGAGATGCTGGAGAAAGAAGCTGGCAGCATCGACAGTGTGAACGTGTCCGTGCCTGATCACATGCACGGTCCCATGCTCCTTCCCTGTATTGAAAAAGGGCTGCACGTGTATGGCCAGAAACCCCTCACGCAGAACCTCCACGAATGCCGTGTGGTGACGGAGAAAGCACGCGCCAAGGGCGTGATGTCCCAAATGGGCATTCAGGTGTCCTCCTCCTTCACGGAGCGCATGGCTGTGCAAATGATTCAGGACGGAGCCATTGGCAAGGTGAAGGAAGTACACACCTTTTCCAACAAGAAGTGGGGTGACATGGCTGCTGTTCCTGCCCAGGCAGACCCCGTGCCTGCCGAACTCGATTGGGAAAAATGGCTCGGCATCGCCACCGACCGTCCCTTTATCAAAGGCTATTACCACCCTGGTAACTGGCGGAAGCGCCGTGATTTCGGCACTGGCACTCTTGGGGACATGGGTTGCCACATGTTCAGCGGCTGGTACCGCGCCTTGGCTCTGACCCAGCCCATCAGTGTCACTTCCACCGGCACCCCTCCGCCCAATGCCACGAACTGGGCCATTGATGGACAGGTGGAGTATCTCTATCCCGGCACCCAATACACGGCGGACAAGACGGTCAAGGTCACTTGGTACGATGGCGACCGCATGCCGCCGACCGAGGTGCAGCAGGCCATCGAAGGCAAATGGCCCGGCCAGGGCAGCATCTACATCGGCACGGACGGTGTCCTCCTTTCCACCCACGGCAGCACTCCCACCCTGCACGCCAAGGAGAAGTTCAAAGGCTACAAATACCCCCGCCTTGAGCCCCGAGATCACTGGGGTGAGTTTGTGGATTGCAGCCTCGCTGGCGGCAGCAAGAAACCCAGTGCGAACTTTGACTACAGTGGTCCGCTCACCGAAGCCGTCCTTCTCGGCTGTCTGGCTTCCATCTTCCCGAACAAAACTTTGGAATGGGATGCCGCCACGCAGACCTTCAAGAACTCGCCTGAGGCCACCGCTTTCGTAAAGAGGAGCTATCGCCCCGGTTGGGAGCCCGTGGGAATTTAGTCCGCCCTGTCTCTCACCTTACGAGCTATCCCAACGTTGACGGGCTTGAGACCCGCCGACGTTGGGATATCGAGGCCTCTACAAGAATTGCCCAGTCATTTGGATCGTGGTCCGGCTTGCTCCGGACGGTTGGGCGGCCGATCCAGCACCTTCACAGCCTTGACCTTCTCCGCCAGCAGGAAGGCGGCGCGCCTTCTGATCTGAACCTCAAACCGGTCTTCCGGTGGTGACCGCCAGCCGCGCGTCAGGATCGCGATCAGGCAAATCACCGCTCCCGCAGCAGCGGCGATTGCCGCTGAAAACAGCAGGGACACTGGCACTTTGTCTGCCGTCTGGTAGCGGGATTCCATGAGTTCGTAGTCGCGCACCAGCTTCGTTATCACTGCGGATTCGGTTTCATTTGCCGGGCTGCGGCGCAGGTACTGGTCGAGCGTGGCCGACTTCAGCGGCGGATCATCCATCAGCCGAGCCACGTCTTTGCGCAGTGCCCAGACGGCAAAAGAGAAAAAGCAAAAGAGAAGCATGCAGGCTGCCATGAGGCCCCAGGAGTCCGCCAAGGATGTGTTTGCAGATCGCTTCATCCGTCTGCCACTATGGTTTCGTCCTTTTGGTCCGTCAAATCCCGCATTGCAGCACCTGCCACCCCCATTCATATACAGACATGCCCGCTTTTCCCCGTCTCGACCAGTTGCTTGCATCCCTTGGCTACGGCACCCGCCGGGAGGTGCGCAACATGGTGGACCGTGGTCTGGTGAAGGTGAACGGCGAAGTGGCCGACGCATTCGATGCCAAGGTCGACCCTCAGACAGTCCTGGTGAAGGGGGAGCCGCTGGACGCTCCCGACGGACTCGTTGCGGTGTTTCATAAACCCGTGGGCTACGTCTGCAGCCACGCCAGTGATGAAGGCCCCACCATCTATGACCTGCTCCCCAAGCGCTGGCCTTTCCGAAATCCCACGGTGACGAGTGTGGGTCGGCTGGACAAAGACACCAGCGGCATCCTGTTGCTTACGGATCAAGGGAAGCTGGTGCAGAAATGGACCTCGCCCAAGTCAGAGATGGACAAGGTGTACGAGGTGGAGGTGGACCTGCCTTTGCACGAGCGTATCATCCCCGTTTTTGCCAGCGGCACTTTGTTGCTGGAAAGTGAGAACAGACCCTGCCTTCCTGCCCATGTGGAGATTGTGGGCACCCACCAGGCCCGGCTCACCCTGCAGGAGGGCCGCTACCACCAGGTGCGGCGGATGTTTGCCAGCCAGGGCTGGCACGTGGAGAAACTGCACCGCTCCCGCTTCGGCGAGTACGAACTGGGAGACTTGAAAGAAGGGGAGTGGCGTGTCCTCCCCTTCAAAGCTTAAAGCGTGATCAGGCAATTTTGGCGCGCAGCTCTTTCAGCACTTCGAGGGTCAGTTTGATGCCTTCCATCTCGCTGTACTTCACGCCCTCGTGCTCAATGCCGATGTAGCCGGAGTAACCGGCTCCCGTGACGATCTTGAGGATGCGTTCGAAGTCCAAAGTCATCTCCCGGCCTTCGCGGCGGTCTTCGGTGTAGTACTTGCCCACGCCAGTGTTCCAGTCATAGGCCTTGGCGCTCACCGCCTGCTTCACCCAGGGCATGAATTCGCGCATGCCCTGGTAGGGATTGTAGAGCTCGCTGGCCTCGCGATTGGTGTAGAAGTTGCCGAAGTCCGGCAGAATCCCCACGCGTGGGTGATTCACGGCCTTCATCACACCTGTCAGCCATTTCCCGTTGGAGGAGGTGCCGCCGTGATTCTCCACCACGACGAACAGGCCGCGCTTGTCACCCTCCACACACAGCGCGTGCAGGCCGTCAGCGGCCAGTTTCAGTTGCTCTTCTGCGGGCAGTTTGGGATTGCTGGCGGCATTCACCCGGATGCTGTGGCAGCCCAGGAATACGGCTGCATCCAGCCACTTCAGGTGGTTTTCGACCGTCAGGCTGCGCTTTGCGTCATCGGGATCGCCGAGGTTGCCTTCGCGGTCACACATGATGAGCAGGCCCTTCACACCTTCGCCGTCCTGGCGCTTTTTCATCTCGCTTAGGTAGGCCTGGTCCTTCGCCTTGTCGAAAAACATCTGGTTCACATACTCCACACCATCAATGCCGAAACCACGGGCCACCTTCGCAAAATCCAGGTGATCCAGAGGCTCCTCGCCGCCTTTTTTGAGGATGCGCTTGTTCAGCGACCACTCTGCGAGCGAGATCTTGAAGGGTTCCTTTTTCTCCTCTGCAGCAGGCAGGGCAGGGGATGCCATCCACGCTGAGGCGGCAGTGGCGAGTTTCAGAAAAGAGCGACGGGAGGATTCTGAAGTGTTCATGATGATGAGGAAAGGGCGGTGAAGGGCGACAGGCGCAATCAGGCCAGTGATCGAAGCTTAGACAGATCTTTGAGAGGACTCAACCCCAAGCATGAGAAGTGAGACTTCATTCATTCGAAGCTTGTCATCCCGGGCATTCCTGCTGGATTAACGGGCTCGCCCATGATCAAAAAGCCGCACAAGCTCTTCCTCGACTTCATCAGAAAGTCCTTTGGGAAGCACGACAACATTCTCAAACACGCCTGCCCACAAGGTGGACCTGATGTGAGCGTGTATGTGTTTCGAGACTGCCCGGAGCCAGGCATGATCACTGGCGTTACCTACGGTCTGAGCCTTGCTCCCATGCCGGGTGCCTCACCTGATTCGGCGCGTCGGGAGCTGATCATCTCCCTGGAGTCTGAGGACACGCTGTGGGCATGGAATGCGGCTTACTTCGCGGCAGAGTATCGGGGGCTGCGTCAGTTTTCACCCGGTGAAGTCTGCTTCGCTGAGGAGCCTTTGGCTAAAGACACCCAGATGGAAGGGCTGCTGGTGTACACGACTGGCATCCTGCCCGCTGATGAAGCATGGGTGAAGCTGCCGGGGTATCACATCGAGTTCGCCCAGCTGTACCCCATGCATCGCAGCGAACTGCTGATCTATGAACGCTTTGGATTCCAGCAGTTGTGGAATCATCCCGGGTTTGAAATTTACAATCCCCAACGAGCTCCCATCGTGATCTGAAAATGGGTATGGAGAAGCCGGCCACAGCTTTGCCCAGTCCCACGGCGGAGAACCTCTTCCCTCCCTGCCGTCACCATGACTATTTCTCGTATGCGACGACGCATCCGCTTCAGGCGGGTGCTTCAGGCTTCAATGTGATCAACGCGTGCTGGTTGTCGGAGGCTGCATTGCTGGCCTATGACTCGGATGAGGAATTCGTGAGTTGCCATTGCCATGCGGCAGGGTTTGAAAGTGCGCAGTGGTTCAGGGGGCATAGCTCGCAGGCATTGCTGCTGGTCAGGCAGGAGGCAGTGGTACTGGCATTTCGTGGCACTCAAGTCTGCTGGTCAGGGGGCACGGCGACTGCCGCTGCGATGCTTGCGGATTGGGTGACGGACGTGAGGACAGGGCTGGTGGCCAGTGGCGGGGTAAGAACGGGCACCGTGCATGAAGGCTTCAAATCTGGCCTTGAGCAGATTTGGCCAGCGCTGTTTTCACAAGTAGAACGCTTGCTGGCGGAGGTTCCAGGCAGAACCCTTTGGCTGACGGGGCACAGTCTTGGTGCTGCCTTGGCGACCCTGGCCGCGCAGAGATTCACTCCATTGGCATCCCTTTATACCTTCGGTTCACCGATGGTGGGGGACGCGGAGTTTTGCAAGTCCCTGCCGGGATCCTGTTATCGCATCGTACACCAGTCGGATGTCATCACTGAAGTGCCGTGGTTCGGGTTGAAACTCACGCTGCCACCATCGTGGGCCCGTTACCTGCATGTCGGCCACACATACTGGATGGATGAAGCTGGCGCATTGCATTTTCGGGATGGGGCAGGTGAGACATCGCCAGCGCTCTCGCCAGCGAAATCATCCTGGCAAGATGATCTGGCCACCATGCTCCGCTTCAGGTTGACGGCAGACTCCTTCTACCATCACTCACCCCTCTACTACGCACTCAGGCTGCGACAGCATCTGGCAAGTCCTGCGCGTGCGTGAGGCTCAGAGCCAACTCACGGCAGTTGCCAGATGCTGCAAGTCTCCTGGTCGCACCCTTGCGGGATCCTCCGCAGATCTTGTTCACTGGAGGTGAGGAATCACGGATTCGCAGCGGTTTCGGCTGCGGCCTCCTTCAGCGGAGGAGCGGCGGTGGCGTGGGAAGCGAGAATGTCGGCGTTGACCCTGCCGCCCTCACCCGTGGTATAGATCTGCCGTTTGCCAGCAAAGTCATACACGATCACAAGTGCCTTGTTCCATCCCGGCGTGGGGTCCGCTTTCAGCCATTCCGGCTTGGCCGCGAAATCAATGTCGGGTTGATGCACCAGACCATTCACCCGGGCCGTTACGTCCGCAAAGTTGGCTCCTGAGCCATACACAGCGGAAATCACGAGGATGTCCCCATGACGGGACTTGGTGGCGGGCGTCAGAGTGAAGGAAGACTCGGAGAGGCAGATCGAAAGAGTGGGGCTGTTCCACACATCCTCGAAGGCCACATGGTGAAAATTGCCTTCCAGAATCACTTCGTCCCCTTTGTTCAGCTGCCGCAGTTTACCGGCGGTTTCTTCCTGAAACCCGCCAAAAATGCGGATGTGGTAGCCTTCACGGTTGGGCACTTCCACGAAGAGCGTTGGTCCTGGCCAGTTGGCGATCTCGCCCACGCGAACCTTGAACTTCGCTCTCGCTTTGGGCTGCACCAGGATTTCACGGAACACGCTGTTGGCGGCTCCCTTCTCGTCTTGTGACCAGTCGCGAGCGTCTTTGGCGGGTGGGGACGCCGGCAGCACGCCGAGGATCTGCTGGTAGTTCTCCAGTGGTTTGGAAACCGCCGTCGGGGGCGGTCTTTTGGGAATGGACTCAAGCTCAGGATTGGCCGCGGTGCCGGGCGGTGGGGGTGGAGTCGGGGGCTCGATGCCCTCGCCGGGCAGGGTGGTGATGCCGCTGAGGAACAATGCACCGAAGACAAACGGCAGAGGAAGGGAGGAGGGAAACAGGTTCATAAGTGGTGGCTTCTGAAGCATGACGGCTCACCCGGACATTTCTTGGCAGTCCGAATGACATGTGCTGCCAGTGGGGCTGCGATTTCTTGCCCGGCTTCTCAAAGGTTTCTGCAGGGCGGAGAAGTCTGGCAAAATCATCTGAACCCCTAATTTTTCTCAGGCTGCCGCAGTATCCGCTGAGGGAAACACGAATAATACTGCGTACTACTGAACATTCCTATTAACTGAACCGTTGCATGTCTGATCGAGCCAACTCCCCCGCCCCGGACCAAGCGTCAGAACCCATCGATCCCGCAGCGGTGAAGGAGTGTCGCGATCTCTACGCCTCCATTCAGAAGGAGCTCGCCAAGGTCATTGTGGGCCAGGACAAGGTGGTGGAAGAGATCCTGATCTCCATTTTCACCAGGAGCCACGCGCTCCTTGTCGGGGTCCCCGGTCTGGCAAAGACTTTGCTTATTTCCACGCTCGCGGAGACGCTGCACCTGTCCTTCAGACGCATTCAGTTCACGCCGGACCTCATGCCCAGCGACATTACGGGGACGGAGGTGATTCACCAGGATCAGGTCAGCGGGAACAAGCAGTTCAAGTTCCTCGAAGGCCCGCTCTTTGCGAACATCATCCTGGCGGACGAAATCAACCGTACCCCTCCCAAGACGCAGGCCGCTATGCTGGAAGCCATGCAGGAGCGCCGCGTGACAGTCGGCGGTGTTACCCGTCCGCTCCCGGAGCCGTTTTTCGTGCTCGCGACCCAGAACCCTCTGGAGCAGGAAGGGACTTACCCCTTGCCTGAAGCGCAGCTCGACCGCTTTCTTTTCCTCATCCATGTAGGCTATCCCTCTGAAGAGGAGGAGTTGCAGGTCATGAAGCGGGCATCGAGTCTTCAGACGGAGAAGCCGCAGGCCGTGCTCGATGGCGCCGCCATTGCCCGGGTCCAGCACATCATTCGGGCCATCCCGGTCGCGGATCACGTCTTCCGTTACGCCCGGCAGATTGTCCGCAGCACCCGGCCTAAAGAAGAAGGGGCTCTGCCGTATTGCGCCAAGTATCTTACCTTCGGTGCGGGTCCCCGAGCCAGCTTGGGATTGATCATGGCAGCCAAGGCCCACGCCGTCATCCACGGTCAAATTTATGCCGGGTGTGAGAACGTGGCCGCCGTGGCCGCGTCTGTCCTGCGACACCGCATTGCGCCGAACTTCTCGGCGCAAAGCGAGGGCATCACTCCAGATGTCGTGATTGCGAAAGTCCTGAGCGAGATCCCCCAACACGAGGCCTGATCCATGAGCCGGGAGCTGTTGGATGCGGATGCCGTTTCGCACGGCGAGTCGCTGGGAATCATGGCGCGCAAGATCGTGGAAGGGTATCGCGTGGGCGAGCACCGTTCCCCGTTTCACGGCTTTGCCATCGAGTTCGCGCAGCATCGTGAATACTCGCCTGGCGATGACACCCGTCACCTCGACTGGAAAATCCTGGGGCGCACCGACCGCTACTACATCAAGCAGTACGAGCAGGACACGAACTACATCACCCACCTCGTGGTCGATGGCAGCACCTCCATGAACTACGGTTCGCCTGCTGCCGATGGTTCCAAGCGATTGAACAAACTCCAGTACGCCAAGGTGCTGGCGGCGTGCTTTGCTTACATCATCCTCCACCAGAGGGACGCCGTGGCGCTGGCCCTTGTGGACAAAGAGGTGCGGGAGTACCTGCGGCGCACGGACAGTCTCCAGCGACTGCCCCTGATCCTGGATCGACTCGCCGCTTTTCAAGGAAGCAAGGACACCCGCCTTGGCGTCGCCCTCGATCAGGTGGCGGCAGAATCCCGCCGTCGCGGCATCGTCATGATCTTCAGCGATCTCTTTGATGACGAGGAAGCATTGATCAAGGGCTTGGAAAAGCTCACTTACAGCGGCCAGGAGGTCATCGTTTTCCACACCCTGGATCCCCATGAACTCACGTTTCCGTTTGAGGGGACCTGGCGGTTTCACGACCTCGAAGGCACGGATGAGATTCAGACCACCCCGGCAGATTTCCGCGCCTCGTACCTGAAGAACTTCCAGGAGTTCCGCGACCGCATCCGCGCCGCCTGTGACCGCTTTCAGGCCCACTATGTCCTGGCAGACACAGAAAAGAGCGTCTCGGAAACGCTCACAGGCTATCTGGCCTTCCGCAGCTCGGTGAGACGAAAGTAACGCGACACCATGAGCTTCCTCACGCCTCTGATGCTCGCCGGTCTGGCGGCAATCTCCCTCCCGGTGCTCATGCACCTCATGAATCGCTTCCGTGCGAAGTCCACGGACTGGGCCGCCATGCGGTTCCTGGAAATCAGCGTGCGACGCAACGAGCGTCGCGTGCGGCTGGAGGATTTGTTCCTGCTCCTGCTTCGCTGTCTGATCGTGGCTCTGGCCGTGCTGGCG
>JBGGMQ010000724.1:0-7481 GCA_041287975.1 Verrucomicrobium sp.
CCTAAAAGTATGAGGAGAACTGGGTGACGATGGGTATGGCTCGTGGCGATCTGGGATGATGATTAGACGAGAATTTGGTGACGCGCCGAGCAATGAGATTAGTGAATGGTTTACGCCTGAGGGCGGATATATCACGTCTCCAAGTCAAAGAGAGCTATTCTCTGCGACTGTCGCTATATCACAGTTTGCCGTCTGCGAATCCCAGTTCATGTTAGCGGGCGGGGCGGCACCAGTCTCTTCGCTGCCACCAAGTAGAGTGCAGTCAATTGACCCCAAGTTAATTAGATTTAGTCAAGACTCTGTCAGCGATGTCGGTGAAATCACTGCCAGTATGAAGTCCAGTGGCTGGGATGGTGCTCCAATTCAAGCGGTTAAAATGAGCGACGGCACTCTAACTACATTTGATAGTACTCGACTGCTGGCTGCCAGCAGAGCAGGAATCGATGCTCAAGTCGTCGTACGTAGGGCAAATGAGACATTTCCGGGAGGAAGGTGGATCTCGAAAAAGGGGATCACTCCCAAGACGTGGGAAGAAGCTGTGAAATTGAGGATTCGAGAACAATCAAGCAGGTTTCGCAGAAAGCATCCAAACGGATCTCCGTTTACAAGATCAAATGAATGAACCAGACTTCTTCACTAGCGATGAATCGCCTCCCCAAGTCAATTTCTACATATTGTTGACCTAGGGCTCTGCGATTTAGAACCCTGGTACTTGTTGCGGGGCGAGCCGCTTCGCAAAGCCAAATCGGGCTTAAGGTTGAGGTATCCAAACCGGATTTTGATTCCTTTCGCGCGACGACAGAACAACGATGACATTGCCTGTTGGCAGGCGTCTAGTAACGAAGAGGACATGATTATACATGACCACGCGTCTAACGGCTGGGAGCGGCGGGCTTGCTTCGCCACCTTTTACGATTGGCTTAGGCAAGCGATAGAGGATCTCATCGAGTTCGATTCATAGACTATAGGGCACCTGCGGGAACCTCTGTGGCTGGCAACAGAGAAGTTGATGGCGTGGTGCAGTGTGTATGTTGGCTGCCCATGAAGTGCCGCAAGCATCCGAAGGAGGTCCAATCTGTTTGCCTTCATCGAGCATCAGCAGCGCGTGCAAGACCGGCGGCTGGGGATCAACCGTCTCAACGAAGTCATTGATTGGGAAGTGTTCCGTCTTCGTTTGGAGAGCCTTCTGGGCCGTCGCGATCGGCTCAAGGGCGGCCGACCGCCGTTTGTTGAGCGCTATCGAGTGTTGCGAGCCGCGCAATGGCCCCGCCAGGGGCCACAGTGGTGAAGTGTGGCCCTTGGGCGAAGGCTAAACGGAAAGGGTTGCCCAGCAAAAAGGAAGGCTGGAGAGGCTCGGGGCAGCAAAAAAGCACTGTCCATCTTGATGCTCAAACACACCTCCAAAAAACTGGGCTTTTCGGAGGTGCCCTAAATGCGGTTTCGCCGAGATTGAAGGCGACGTGCTGGCGGATCTCGTTTCCGCCAAGTTGGGAGCGGGGAGTGGACATCTCAGAGAAGTTGGAAGACAGGATTGAAGTGAGCCCCGAAGGATGGATCGTGGAAGGTGCCTTGGCAACGGCCCACGTCGGTTGATTGGGGACTATGAAAGAACTTCTTGTGCCCCTGCCAATTATTGAGAACTCAGCTATCGGCAGGGCGATTTGAGCCTCGCGTGCCGGAATTGTGGGATCTGTCCGCGTTGCATCTGTCCATGATTGCATCTCGGCAGTGCTGTGGTATTGCTCCTAGGAAGAGCATAATGTGCACACTGATGCACACGCTGTGATAAAAGAACATTGGACACGATATTCCGATCTCTGCTCATCAGGGAATCCCACTGTTTTGCTAGGGCTTTTTCCACATTCCCTTTGCAACCCGTATACGGAGCCTTGCGATCAACCTCAATCCGACTGGCGGACCGCCCCATCCTTGAGTCTCCCAGTCCACAGATCTGAGTCTTGTGTCTTCAAGTCTTGCGTCTCCCACGCAGCGGGCCCAATTTCACAAAGCCGCAAAATAATTACAAGTCACGGCTAATGATACGAATATGACCATGCCAACCCAATTAGCTCACGGTGGCACACCCACTGCTTTGCAGGTACCCGCCACGGACATTCCATGTCCCGACGTCGAGAACCCTCCGCCCCTGAGCCTCTTCCATGGTCGTCCCCCACTTCCCATACCCATCTGCCCCATACAGGCCTGCACGATCCCGCGGCTTCACTCTCGTGGAGCTCCTTCTCTCCTTCGCCGTTCTGGCCATTCTGCTCATTGTCATTTCTTCCATGCTCGAGCACGTCCAGAAAGCCTGGCGTCAGAGCACCGCCAAAGTCTCCTCCTTCCGCGAAGCCCGCCGCGCTTTCGACCGCATCACCTATGCGATGAGCCAGGCAGACTTGAACCCCTATCTCTGCTATAGCTACTCCAACAGTTCCAATCCGCTCTTGCCTCCGGGAAAGGGGGCCAATGAAGCTCCCAGCGGTTATGTTCGTTATTCAGAGCTTCAATTCGTCTGCGGCCCTTCCTCCAGTGCCAACTCGCCGAAGCTGACAGGGCTGCCAGACTCCGTCTCTCCCGGGCACGCCGTCTTCTTCCAGGCCCCTCTGGGTGACTCCCTCGACTACCGTCTGCCTTCTGCCCTGAATGGCTGCGGCTTCTTCGTCAAGTTCGGCGACGACACCGACGTGCGCCCCGACTACCTGGCCGCTTTGGGCAAGCCGCCGTCCTACCGGTACCGGCTGTTTGAATACCGCTCACCCACGGAGCGCAATCGCGTCTACGACCCCAGTCTGAAGGCCGGTAGCTCTTCCTGGTATGCAGATTTCAACCAGACATCACCGCTGCGGAGTCGGGCCATTGCCAACAACATCCTCCTGCTGGTCATCTCTCCCCAGTTGTCTCCCAGCGATGCCGCTGCAGCAAGTGTCGCCGCCACGAGCGTCGCGCCGGAGTACACTTATGACAGCCAGTACGGAGCCAGCCTGCCCAACCGGGTCCAGTCCAGCACTGACTATCAACTTCCTCCTCTCGTCATGATCACACTGGTGGCCATGGATGAGGCCTCCGCGGCGAATCTTCAGCTGGACAATGGCGCCGATCCTCCCCTGAACTCTGCGCTGAGCACGGGCTCCCTGTTCCGGCAGGCGAGTCTCTACTCCCGGGATCTGGAGACCGTCACCGGCCTCTTGGTGGACCGGAAAATCAACTTCCGCGTCTTCACAGCCACCGTTGCCATCCGCGCCTCCAAGTGGGGCGGTGGTACTGGGACCTAGCTCCGGACCGGACTTTCGACGCCCCTGGGGCTCACGTTCTTTGCTCACTCAGTTTTGCTTTTGCCTGGATTCTATGAAATCACAAAAAAGTCAGAAATACATTGCGAGGCCTGGTTTCACGTTGATCGAGCTCATGGTGGTCGTGGCGGTGATTGCCCTGCTGCTCGCCATCGTCATGCCCGGTCTCATGGGTACCTTGGGAGCCTCCAAACTGACGCAGGCAGGGGACAAGATGGCCGGTTTCCTGGCGGAGGCCCAGAGCCGTGCCTACGGTCAGAGCCGCCCCGTGGAGGTGCGCTTCTACAGGGTGCCTTCTTCGGAGGACTCTGTGAATGCCGCCCCTCTCGGAGGATTCTTCAGGGGGGGGCTGATGCTGGAGTATTTCCAGCCCGGAGAAACTGACCCCCGCACCGGTACCTCAGCACTGTCCCGGCCTCTGGCGCTGGTTCGCCAGGCCATGGTCATTCTTCCGGAAGGCACCGCTCTTTCCGAGAACTCTCAGATGTCTACGCTTCTGGGTTCGGCAACGACTCCCTCGGCCCAAAGCCCCGGTGCCAGTGTGGAAACAGTGATCAAAACCGTCAACGGCTACGAAACCTTCCGCCCGCTCTCAGAGGAGTACCGCGCGTTTGTCCTCTATCCCGAGACCACCACCCTCGACTCCGACGCCAAGTGGCACGTGGCCGTGGTGCCCGCCAGCGATGCCACCCGCCCGCCCGCCCAGGTGACCAATTTTTACACCCTCCTGCTGGACCCGGTCACCACCCGACTTTCCACCTACAGGCCCTGACTTTCGTCTCCAGTCATTTCGGAAATTATCGTTCATACGGCCAATAGCGAAAAAAGCCCCTCCTTCCACCTCGTCATGTTGCGCTCCCTCCAGTCTTCCTCCGTTCGGCTTGCTGCACTTCGCCTGGGATTTTCCAGCGCCTTTTATCTGGTGCTGCTGGCATCGTCCGCCCTGAGGTCGGGCGCTTTTGCCCAGACCACCTGGCTCAACGTGAACCAGGCCAGTTTCGCCGATCCCAACAACTGGAGTTCTTCAGCGCCCTCCTTTACGAACGCGGCTGTAATTGACTATCACAACATCTTGAATCCGGTTCCTGGCACGGTCCATACGCTTACCGTTCTCCAGGCCATTGGCCTCGGCGATCTGACTCTCGGCGACCTTGCAGTCACAGATCCAGACGCCTATCGAATCGTAGGAGCAGCCATTACCTTCGGCAAAACGGGTGGCAGCGCACTCGTGAAACAGGGCCTCGCCCGCGATGTCATTGCCAGTGCCATCAATCTGGGCTCCCCCCTCAACGTGAATGTTGCTGCAGGCTCTGGTGGCCTGGATCTCCAAGGGAATATTGGTATCGGCACCGTGACGAAACTCGGCGGTGGAACTCTCGTTCTGAGTGGAACGGGCAACAACTCCATCAACCTTCTTAATGCCCAGCAAGGGGTGCTGGAACTGGCCAAGGCCAGCAGCCTCACCGTCAAAGCCGTGACCACCGTGCTTAACGTCGGCGGCAGCACGTCTGCTGACACCGCCACCGTCAAAATAGGCGGCACCTATGTGGGCCTCGGTGCCACTCATCTCAGCAACTATCGAGACCAAATTTCCAACAACGCCGTCGTCACTCTGAATGCGTTTGGAACTCTGGATCTCAATGGCAACAGTGAGGGGCTCAGCCAGCTGCTGGGCACTGGCAAAGTGACGAACTCTGTTGTCGACACGGTTTCTACTCTGCTTGTTGGGGAAGCTTCCGCAGTAAACATCGTCTTTGGTGGTGTCATTGAAGATGGCATAGGCAAGGTTTCTCTTGTGAAGGCCTCGGGTGTCTCTCTGTCCCTGACGGCGGCCAACACCTTCACTGGCAGGGTGGCTGTCGCCAACGGGGTCTTGTCCCTCACCGGCACGGGAGGCAGTATTGCCACCCTCGCGATAGATGTGAACCGCGGCACGCTCTTGCTGGACAACCTTACCAATCACTCCAGCCAGAACCGCATCAATGATGCTGCCACCGTCACGCTCTCGGAGGGGGGCGTCATGATCATTCGACGCAGCACTGCCGGCGACACTTCAGAAACCATTGGTACGCTCGCAGTAGCAAATGGGCACAACATCATCCGGTTTGACCATTCCTCCGGATCCAGTGCGGCGGGCATCCTGGCCAACAGCATCACGCTGCAAATCACCGACTACACCCGTAGTGTGGGCGGCACCGTCGGATTCGCAGAGGCGGCGACTGCAGCGGCTCCCGCTGGAAACAACTATTTCAGCAGCACTGCCCCGGCCGCCGCCACCACCCTGTCGAAAATCATTCTGACCAACCTCCCCTCCAACTGGCTGGTGGGTGGGGATGCTTCCACAGCGTTCAACCGCAAGGTTCTGATTGGTGCCTTTGGCAATTTGCTCGAGAACTCCGTCAGCAACCGCGTCGGCACCCGCCTCATGACGGTGGAAAATGTCGGTGGCATCAACTACATCCGCCCGCTGGACACTTCAGAGTTTCGTGAAATTGGCGGTGGTGCCGTCAACCGCATCATCACAGGCAGCAATCTCATCGGGGGATCGCCTGCCAGCGGCCCCACGGACAATGTCAAGATCACCGGTGTTACCGGTGCTGCAGCCAGTCCGTTGACGATCAAGATGCAGGCGGTGAACAACCAGTTGGCTGGCCACATCGCCTTCAACTCCTGGTGGATCGAGGCCCCAGTAAGTGCCTCGGTGGTGGCATCGAACAACATTCGTATCGCGGAAAACAACATCGTTCACCTCGGAGACTACGCAGGTGACGATCTCCATGCCGCCACCACGGGCGGCTCGGGCACGATCTTCATCAATGGCGGCCTGGCCACCACCGCTGGTGGTCCCGGGTATGGCACGGTTTACCTGAGAGGCGGCACCATCGACTTCGGCAGCCGCGAAGGCATCTTCTATCTGGATGTCACCAACGGTGCCCATATCTACTCCACTCTGACCGGCAGCGGTGGTATGACCAAGACTGGCAACGGTCAAGCGCACTACTATGGCTGGAACACCTACAGCGGTGTCTCGACACTGGCTGCCAACGAGCTCTGGTTCTACACGGACACCGCCCTGGGCCAGAACGGTGCCGGCAATGGCATGATCAACTACGGATCATTCCTCATGAACAACGGCATCAACGTTGGCTCCCTTACCGATGACACCCAGCAGAAAGAGCTGGTGATGAAAGGTGGCGTCTTCTATGCCGCGGGTTCGAAGTCCAACAGTTGGAATGGCGACATCCTCCTCGACAACATCAATGATGCTGGTGAATACAGCCCCCTGACTTTCAACGTTCGCACCAATGCCAACATGATCATCAACGGCGATGTTACCGGGATCGGTGCCCCTAGCCCGGTTCTCAATTCCGTGCTTGAGTCAGGGCGTACCCTGAACATCATCAACGAAAGTGTTGCCAGCGTAAGGGGGACGAGTGGCATCTTTCATCTCACTGGAATTCTCTCTGACTACGAGGGCAGGGCGGCACTCGAGAACTATGAGAAGCTTCAATTGCGTATTGCTGCTTACACCACTGGTGCCACCTCCGTCAGCCGGAACAAGTTCAACGTCTTCATCGACGACGCCAGGAACACCAACCCCTACCTGGACTTTTACTCCGGCTATTTGCATCTGAAGAACGGCATGGGCGTCGATAACACCAGCTTCACCGTCACCGCCTTCCGTCAGACGGACAACAGCACCGTATTTGATCGCTCAAACAACATCACTGCGCTGCTGCTGGGGGACGCTGGCTCCGCCTTCCGCACCGCGTCATTTACCTATGGCCGCAACATTGGGGCGCAGTATTCCTCGAACTCAGTCGCTTTGATCGGCGGTGAGAACACCTCAGGTACAGTGACCTTCGGCAACAGCAACGGTGGCACCACCTTTGCCTTCACGGTGAGTGGCACAGCGGCGACAAAGAACAAGGCGACCAACTGGACCAATCTCTTCGAAACTCGCTCTGCCACCACGATCAGCGGAGACGCAGCCATTGCCGTGGACAGTCTAAGTGGAATCAAGGTGGGCATGCTGGTGACGGGTGCGGGAATTCCAACCGGAACCCGGGTGGCGCGCATCTTCAACGGGCAGATCTATCTTTCCAACAATGCCACAGCCGCTGGATCGGGCGTCGCGTTGAGCTTTTATGACCTCACCAACACGATCACGTTGGACAACGTGACCGGCTT
>JBGGMQ010000725.1:0-2687 GCA_041287975.1 Verrucomicrobium sp.
GGGATCCTGAATGCCCCGTCTGCGGCGACCATCCTACGATCACGGAACCTATCGACTACCAAGGCTTCTGCGGACTGCCATCAATCACCAAAGACAACGCTTCATCCGACTCACCCCATACTTCTCCTATGAGCTCCCCCACTCCCGATGTCCCCGCCGTGACCGTGCAAGAACTTCACGCCATGCAACAGGCGGGAGAGGACTTCTACCTGCTGGACGTGCGCGAGCCTTATGAAGCCGAGATCGCCGTGATCCCTGGTGCTACATTGATCCCCCTCGGCCAGTTGCCCGACCGCGTGGATGAAGTGCCCAAGGACAAGAAGGTGGTGATCCATTGCCGCAGCGGCATGCGCAGCGCCAAGGCGCTAGGGATTCTCCAGGAACATGGTTATCAGGATTTGTGGAACGTCACCGGCGGCGTCCTCGCCTGGAGCGATGAGGTTGATCCGTCCGTGGCTAAATATTAGCCTGGCCGCCTACGGCGGAGATGGAAGACGGGAAGACACAAGACTCAAGACCTGAGGTCTGGGGTGGGACTGCGTCGTGGGGTGGAGTGGACCTGGGGCGGCGTGATTTGCGGACAAAATGGCGAATGCCGAAACTCAACAGGCAAGCGAACCGAGAGCCGAGACGGCTCTTCCACACTGGACCACAGGACTAGCAACGTCCCCGCCCTTCTACAGCACCGGAAGCCGCCTGAGTACCGAGGACCTCGATAGCCACTCCACCTTGACCACTGCCCACTGACGCACTGTCCACTGGTCAAAAACAGTCCCAGGCACGAAACAGTGACCATAAGCAGGGGATCATGCGAAACCTCGTGCGCTCATCTGATGTTTTTGTAACCTTTATCCACTCCAATCTTTCTTCAGGTTGAAGCAAGTCAGGCGCAATCTACCATCCGATTGATCATGCAAGACGTCCTCGCTCAAATTGAGAAGCATGCTGTTATTCCTACGGTCGTCCTTGAGGACGCTGCACACGCTCAACCCCTGGCGGAGGCCCTGATCGATGGCGGTCTGCCTTGCGCGGAGGTGACCCTCCGTACTCCCGTGTCCATGGAGGTGCTGAAACGCATCGCCAGCCTTGAAGAGCCCTTCCTCGTCGGAGCGGGCACGGTGCTCAATATCGAGCAAGCCAATGCCGCCATCGCGGCAGGGGCAAAATTCATCGTCTCCCCCGGGCTGGATGCGGACCTGGTGAAGCATTGCCAGGACAAAGGCGTGCCCATCCTGCCCGGCGTGTGCACTCCCACGGAGCTGATGCTGGCAATCAAGCTGGGACTCACCTGCGTGAAGTTCTTCCCCAGCAGTGCCTACGGTGGCCTCCCGGTGATCAAAGCCCTGCACGGCCCCTTCCCGGACATGCGCTTCATGCCCACTGGCGGCGTCACGCGTGAGTCCCTGGGCGAGTACCTGGGCTTCAAACCCGTGCTGGCCGTGGGTGGCACCTGGATGGTGCGGAAGGAATGGCTGGTGAGGGAACGTTACGACATTATCACCGACGCCTGCATGGTCACTCGCAACACGATCGACATGATCCGCCGTTCCAAGCCTGCCGAGTGGACGGACGATTGATCCCCCGCCCCGCGCTGGCTGAACAGCCCGCCCTTCGCTCTTGATTTCCTCACACCTACCATGAACCGACGCTCTGCTGCTGAAGCCTACGAAAAAGTCCCCACCGAGATCTTCGAATCCTCCTCTGCTGCCGCGGCCGCCCTGGCTGCAGAAGTGCGCACGCTGATCGAGACCCGGAACAAGGAGGGGCGCCCGGCCATCCTGGGACTGGCCACGGGCTCCACGCCGGTGCCGTTTTACCGTGAGCTGATCCGTCTGCATCGGGAGGAAGGCCTGAGCTTCAAGAACGTCATCTCTTTCAACCTGGACGAGTACTACGGTCTGAGCGCGGGCCACCCGGAGAGCTACTACCGGTTCATGTGTGACCAGCTCTTTGATCACATCGACATCCCCAAGGAGAACATCCACCTGCCCAGCGGCACCGTCCCTTCGGACCAGGTGTTCGAGCACTGCCGGCAGTACGAGGAAATGATCGATGCCGCCGGTGGTGTGGATTTCCAGATCCTGGGCATCGGTCGTACGGGTCACATCGGCTTCAACGAACCGGGCTCTTCCCGGGAATCCCTCACACGCCGCATCACCCTGGACCGCATCACCCGGCAGGATGCCGCGGCCGACTTCCGCGGGGAGGAAAACGTGCCCCGCTTCGCCATCACCATGGGGGTGGGCACCATTCTCCGGGCCAAGCAGATCGTCCTCATGGCCTGGGGTGAGAACAAGGCTGGCGTGGTCTCCCGCGCCGTCGAAGGCCCGGTGACGGATGCAGTTTCCGCCTCCTTCCTGCAGGATCATTCCGAAGCACGCTTCTTCATCGATCGAGCCGCCTCCAGCGAACTTACCCGGGTGAAACTGCCCTGGCTGGTAGGCCCGGTGAAGTGGTCCCCCAGCGAAACACGCCGCGCCGTGTGCTGGCTCTCTGCCACCTACAAGCGGCCCGTGCTGAAGCTCACGGATGAAGACTACAACGAACACGGTCTGTCGGACTTGCTCAGCGAGCAGGGCCCTGCGTACCAGTTGAACATCCGCATCTTCAACCAGCTGCAGCACACCATCTCTGGATGGCCCGGTGGCAAGCCGAATGCGGACGACACCTTCCGTCCCGAACGTGCG
>JBGGMQ010000726.1:0-2567 GCA_041287975.1 Verrucomicrobium sp.
ACATCTCAACGGCGAACGGGTGATGGACGACACCACGGCATTCGACCTCGAGCCTTGGTTCGATGTCACTTCGCCGAAAGTTGTCCCCGCGCCCTGATCCCTGACCTGGAACTTGTCTTGAAGGAGTGATTCTCGCTCAAGACTTTCACGATTGATTCCGTTAACACACACCGCTTTTTCCTTTTGAACTGCATGAAACCGCTTTCGATTCCTTTCTTTTCCGCTGCCCTAGTGGGCGCGGCCGCATTTCTCACCGCGTCTCTACAAACCCAGGCACAAGACTTCACGACCGTGGTGAAGGAAGTGCTCGCAGCCACAGGCCCCACAGATCTTGCGACTCCAGGCAAAGGCGACCCAAACTGGTTTTTCCTGCGCAAGGAACTGCAGCACCTGCAGCATGGAGATCTGGCCAAGGCGGATCTCGCCAAAGTGAACAAAGAAGGCACGGACGCGGTGCCAGTGATCGCCAAGTACGCTGAAGAGTTGAAGGCCCTTGGAGTGGAGCTCCTTCTTGTACCGGTACCGCCAAAGGCTGCGATCTACCCCGAGAAGCTCGATGCGAAAATCGATCCCGCCACCGTGCCTTCCATCGCTCCTTTCCTGGCCAAGCTGAAGGCCGCAGGCGTTGACGCCCTTAATCTGGAAGCCGTCTTGAAAAAAGAAAAGGCCGCCCATCCAGACAAACAGCTTTATTGCGCCACCGATTCCCATTGGTCCCCCTACACCTGCCAGCTTGTGGCCAAGCTCGTGGCCGACCGCTACAAGGACCAGAAGGAGATCAAAGAATATGCCTTGGCGGATCTGATCGATCTGCCGCAGGAGACTCTGGAGTTCCATGGTGACCTTCTCACCGCTGCTCAGAAGAGCTCTTTGCCCAAAGAGAAGCTGCCCATGGTTCGCGCGGGTCTGGCCGTGCCACCCGATGGCAAGCAAGTCACCACGGTGAACAAGGACCCGCAGAGCGCCATGCTCCTGCTGGGTGACAGCCACCTGCTCGTCTTCCGCAAGGGCGGCGACATGCTCGCCACCCAGGGCGGCTTCGTGGATCACCTCCAGGTCGACCTCTCCGCCGCCGTGGACGAATACGCCATGCAGGCCGGTGGTGCCGACGGCCCCCGCGCTGACCTCGCCCGCGCCACTGTGAAGAAACCCGACTTCTGGGCCAAAAAGAAAGTCGTCGTCTGGGTCTTCACCGCCCGCGAGTTCACCGAAGGCAAATGGCGCGTGATTCCCGCGCTGGTGAAGAAGAAGTGAGGGAGAGCAGTGAAAAGTGATTAGTAAAAAGTGAAAAGTCCGGGAAGCGGTGCTGGAGGCTGAAATGCCCTGCACCGCTTTTTTACGCCCTCCAATCGGCGTACTCGAAAGCCGCAAACACCTTCGAGCTACACTTCGCCCCCATCACCTTGACCACTGTCCACTGACGCACCGCCCACTGAATTACTGTGGCCCGCTCAACGCCGCCAAGACCTCGTTCGTAATATTCTTCCCGCCACTGAAGTTCGTGATCAGGCTGCCAATGGAGTAGATGGGGCCCCACGGGATGCCCCACCACCCCAGGACAAAGGTCAACGCCGAGAAGCCAAGCCCCTTGGCCACGGCACTGTGGCCGCCTTTGACAAAATAGATGTCGCTGGACCGCTTGAAGGTCATGATCAGCACTGAGATGGTGTACTCGAACACCACAAACTTGCCGCCTCGATCCAGCTCGTGGCCCAGCTCCTGACCGGTCATACTTTCAATGCCGACGATTTTCATGGTAGGAAAGCTAGCGGGTCGCGGATGAGCCCGGCAAGCCCAAAACAGAGCTTGCCAAGGTAAAAACGCCCCAACTTAATCAATTCCAGGCACTCGGAATAATATTTGCTTGGCGGTTCTTCGGACCGAGGGTGCAAACTGCATCACAGGCTGCACTTGCCCCTCTGTCCGCCCTTGCTAAGTTTTTGTTCTCTTTAACCTCAGATTGCCATGCCTCTCGACACGCTTCGCACCTTCAAGACCGGGTCAAACACAGACGGAAAATTCCATTCCCTGCCTGAATTGGAGAGCCAGGGTGTCGGTCCGGTGTCGAAGCTGCCTGTGAGCATCCGCATCGTGCTGGAGTCCCTGATGCGCAATCTGGACGGCAAGAAGGTGACGGACAAAGACGTGCAGAACCTCGCCAACTGGAACGCCAAGTCCCCTGGCGACTACGAAATTCCCTTCACGGTCGCCCGTATCGTGCTCCAGGATTTCACGGGTGTGCCCTTGCTGGTGGACCTTGCCGCCATGCGCTCCGCCGTGCATGCCATGGGCAAGGATGCAAAGATGATCGAGCCCCTCGTGCCGGTCGATCTCGTGGTGGACCACTCTGTGCAGGTGGACTACGCTGGCACTCGCGATTCGCTGAACCGGAACCTCGACCTGGAATTCCACCGCAACCGTGAGCGCTACCAGTTCCTCAAGTGGGGTGAGCAGGCATTTGATACCTTCAAGGTGGTGCCCCCTGGCATCGGCATCGTGCACCAGGTGAACCTGGAGTACCTGGCGCGCGGCGTGCACAATAAGAACGGCGTGTACTACCCCGACTC
>JBGGMQ010000727.1:0-4995 GCA_041287975.1 Verrucomicrobium sp.
CTTGCCGTCCACCGTGAAGGTGCCCGTCAGCGCCGGGGCCTCATCATCAGACGGCACTGTCTCCGCTGTCACGGAAGGCGCTGCACCCGGCTTCGGCCCGCAGGCACTCAGCCCTAGACCCAGGGAGGCGATGGCAAACAAAGCGGCGGCAGAGCAGGAAAGGGAGAAGCGCATGATAGGATGGGGCGTGAGGTGAAGCACAAATGCTAACAGATTCGATTATCCACAGCGCAGCGGCATAAAAAACTTCAAAAAGCAAAAACCCAACCTCAAGGAAGCTTCACCCCCATCTTGTTAATTCTCAAAAATCTTGTCAATCCTGTCAAAAAATCAGTCTCTGTATTCCTCTGTGCCTCTGCGTCTCTGTGGTTAAACCCAACTTCCCTCCAACCCCTGACATCCAATCCGCATCTCCCAACCTGCAAGCAGCCAACCTTGACGCCCCCCGCCTCCCGCCCCATCATGCGGGCTCTTTTTGCCCGTTCCGCCCTTCATCAGTGTGCCCATGAACATCTTCGAAGACCTTCAGTTCCGAGGTCTGGTCGCCGATCTGACCAGTGTCCCGGAGTCCCGTGCCGATCTGCTTCCGCTGCCTGAGAGGCTCGCCGCCAGGCCCATCACACTGTACTGCGGCTTCGACCCCACGGCGGACTCCCTGCACGTCGGTCACATTGTGCCCCTCCTGGCCCTGCGTCGCTTCCAGAATGCCGGTCACCACCCCATCGCTGTCGCGGGCGGTGCTACAGGCTCCATTGGCGACCCCAGCGGCAAGTCCGCCGAGCGCCAGCTCCTCACGCAGGATCAGATCAAGGCCAACGTCGAGGCGGTGCGCCCCCAGCTCGCCAAGTTGCTCGATTTTGACGCCCCCACCAATCCGGCCCGGCTGGTGGACAATGCCGACTGGATCAGCCCCATGTCCTACCTCGACTTCCTCCGCGACGTGGGCAAGCATTTCACCGTCAACCAGATGGTGGCGAAGGAAAGCGTTCGCGCCCGCATGGAAGACCGCGACGTGGGCATCAGCTACACGGAGTTCAGCTACATGCTGCTCCAGTCCTACGACTACTACCACCTCGCCCAGACCATGGATTGCGAGCTGCAGATTGGTGGCTCCGACCAGTGGGGGAACATCACCACGGGCATCGACCTCGTGCGCAAGAAGCTGGGCAAGCATGCCTACGGCCTCACCCTGCCGCTCATCACCAAGTCTGACGGTACCAAGTTCGGCAAGTCTGAGAGCGGTGCCATCTGGCTGGATCCGAAGAAGACCAGCATCTACCAGTTCTACCAGTTCTGGATCAATGCGGATGACCGGGACGTGGTGAAGTACCTCAAGTTCTTCACCTTCCTCCCTCATGAGGAAATAACTAGCCTGGAGGCTGACCATGCGGCCAATCCCGGCGCTCGCAAGGCCCACCAGGCACTGGCGAAGTCCATCACCACACTCATCCATGGCGAGCAGGCCACGCAGGATGCCATCCGCGCCAGCGAGATCCTCTTTGGCGGCTCCCTCGAGGGCATCTCCGCCTCCACGCTGGACACGCTGAAGGAGGAGGTGCCCAATGCGGATGTCACCTCTGAGCAGTTGTCTGGCGAAGGCCTGCCGCTGGTCGAGGCGCTCGTGCTTTCGGGACTTTCCCAAAGCAAGGGCCAGGCCCGCAAGGATGTGGAAGGCGGCGGCGTGTACGTGAATGGCGACCGCGCCACGGCGGCCACCGACCGGCTCACGAGTGACCGCACCCTGCACGGCCGCTACGTGCTGCTGCGCAAGGGCAAGCGCAACTACGCCCTGCTGGCTGTTTCCTGAACCCAGCCCTCATGAGTGATTCCCCTTCTCCTGCCCGCCCGCGCATCGGCTTCCTGCGTCCCGCCCGCCTCACCAATGGCTACACGGCGGCCGCCCGGTTCGCCGCGCACCACTGCGGCCAGGTGGATGCCATCACCACCTGCTTTGACGCCGTGGCTTATGCCTCACACCCGGAGATCATCGCCGCCCAGGCCCGGGGCGACATCGACTTCGGTGTCATTGCCATTGAGAACACCCTGGACGGCATCATCGTGGAGTCGGTGAAGGAGCTGGAGCGGTTGTTTGAAACCACCCGTCAGCGCCGCACCTTTGTTGTGTGGGAGGAGTTGCTGCCCATTCAGCACTTTCTCATGAGCCAGAGCGGCTCGCTTATTGGCATCGATGTCATTCGCAGTCACGCCAGTGCTCTGCGTCAGTGCTCGAAAGTGCTCCAGCGGATCAAGGACCACTTGAACATCCGTGTGGAGCAGGCGGAAAGCACCGGTGCTGCCACGCTGGAGGCTGTCAATGACCCTGCTATCGCCGCCATCGCTTCCCGTGAGGCGCTGGAGGTGTACTCAGACACCCTGCGCCATGTGGATCTGGAAGAGCTGGAGCGCGACCACCAGCTCGGCCTGGAGCAGACGCGTAGTCTCTCCGACTACTCGAACGGCTTCACTCGTTTCTGGATTCTGGGTGAGGAAAAGCTCATCCAACGGATGGACGATGTTGAGGTCAATGAGCGGCCGAAGAGTCTGAACAAGACCTGCTTCCTGCTCAGCCTGCCCAATGAGACGGGCACCCTCTTTGACGCCCTGGCCATCATCAAGGCACACGATGTCTTCCTCTCCATCATCTATCCCTTTCCCAGAGTGGAGCGGGACTTCGAGTACATGTTCTTTGTCGAGGTCGAGGGGCATTTTCAGGATGAGGGGATCAGCGCCATCCATGCCGCTCTGAACGAGAAATTCCCCCAGCGTCCCGACTGGCCCCCCTCCTGCATCTGGCTCGGCTCCTTCCCCAACACAGAGCTTCTAAAGGGGCTCCCTGAGCACCAGCAACGCTTCCACGAACGCTACTATCCAGAAAATTATAAATTATAAATGAGAAATGATAAATTGGTGAGGCTCTGCCAGGAGTGCTCCCCGTAGATTACATTTATAACTTATAATTTCTCATTTTTCCGCTGTGTCATTCTTAGAGACCTTCAACGCGCTCCCGGAAAAGAAGTCCCCGCTTCTTCGTCGGTTGCTAAGTCTGCTTGAGCCCAAGACTCCCCGCCAGCTTGAGGTCATGGCGGGGGAGGCTGCGGGCCTGACGCGGCTGAATTTCGGGCGCACCATGCGCCTCTTCGCGCCGCTTTATCTCTCGAACGAGTGCGTCAACAATTGCGCCTACTGCGGTTTCTCCCGGGACAATCCCATCTTCCGCGTCACGCTGACGATTGACCAGGTCATCAAGGAAGCGAAGCACCTCACGGGCCTTGGCTTCCGCCACATCCTCCTCGTCGCCGGCGAGCATCCGAAGTTTGTTTCCAACGGTTATCTTGAGGAGTGCATCCGTGCTTTGAAGCCCTTTGTCCCCACCATCGGCATCGAGGTGGGACCCATGGAGCAGCCGGAATATGCGCGCATGGTGAATGAGGGATCGGAAGGGCTCGTGGTGTACCAGGAGACTTACGACCGTACGGCCTATCAGGAGTACCACACCATGGGGCCCAAGCGCGACTTCGACTGGCGTCTGGAGTGCCCAGAGCGTGGTGTGGCGGGCGGCTTCCGTCGCATTGGCCTTGGCGCACTCCTTGGCCTGGCAGACTGGCGGACTGAGGCTCTTGGTCTCGCCGCCCATCTTGAGTATTTGCAGAACCACTGCTGGAAGGCCTCCTACACCATCGCCTTCCCACGTCTCCGTCCTGCCGCAGGTAGCTTTCAGCCGCGCTTCACGGTGGATGACGCACGGTTTATCCAGCTCCTCTGCGCCTTCCGGCTCTGCTTCCCGCAGGTCGGCATCGTCATGAGCACACGGGAGTCCGCCGCCCTGCGGGATGCGTTGATCCCCTTCGGCATCACCACCATGAGCGCAGGCAGCCATACCGAGCCCGGTGGCTATACCGGACAGGGTCGTGATGATCTGCACCTCACCGTGCGCGGTCGCCGCGTAGAACTCGCCGAACACAAAGCCGAAGACGAAGCCACCGGTCAGTTCGATATTTCTGATCATCGCAGCCCGGCCGAGATCGCCGCCGTCCTCACCAGCCGTGGGTTTGACCCCGTGTGGAAGGATTGGGACGAAAGCATCCTGGCGGGCACTCGCTAGAAGGTGGGATTCGAGTTTCAGCACGCCTCGTAAAGCGTGTCCCGATCCGCTAAAACTAGCCATCGAGATGCTACAGTGCACCCTGTGAAGCGGGTCCTGATGCCGAAGGTATCCTAGAGGGTAGCCAGGGGTTGAGCGAAGAGACACCCCTGGGAAAACGAAACTGTCCGTGCACCCTGAAAGGGTGCCAGATGGTGGGTGGGTGCCGTCCTGCTCCAGCCAGTCTCCCGGTGTGACATGGGTTCTATGAAACCTAACATGACCAGGGAATCTCCCGGCGCGCCCGCAAAAGGTTGGACCATTCACAGGCAAACTTTTTTTGGAGGGGAGCCGCGGACGGTCTTCAGCCGGTTCCTTTCTCGTGCAGGTCAATTGTCGGAATGCTTATCCTAAAGCGCTTCAAATATGAGAATAATTACGATATAGAGTATCAATTAGTATAATTACAATTGAGTTTTTGCAGCGTTCGGTAAATTTGGTGGGTATCACCTGTCAAAAAAGATCCCGCAATTACTTACGAGACGCGTTTATGAAGAGCAGCTTCCTCCTTAGATGCCTGGCAACTGTCATTGGCGTATGTGTGGCCCATACGGCCATCCAGGCTGCGCCGACGGCCTATGACAGCCCTAGCCTGCAAGCATTGTCAGGCTCCTGGAATACTGGCACCTCGGGTGCCACGGTGGACTTCGGTCCTGCGCGCGGATTGGGCACCATCACCATCACAAGCCTGAACGGTGGGGGCTTCAACGCATCAGGAAACCCCAACACCTTCGCGGGGCTGGGGTATGCCGTCACGGATACGGTGTTGAGCAACGGCGACACACTGCACTTGGACAGTGTCATCGTTTTCTCCCCGACCAACAATGGTACCGGGGGGCTTGCTGGCGGTGACT
>JBGGMQ010000728.1:0-3731 GCA_041287975.1 Verrucomicrobium sp.
GGCCGCAGGTTTGCCTGCTGCTTCCTTCAGCCCCACCCTCACGGGCGTCACCTTGCAGTTCGGCTACGGTTGCTGTCATCGGCTCCGTCAATCTTCCTTTCAAGTTTGATAGTTCATGTTCATGCCAGGCACACTAGTTCGAGTGTCCCACTCGTTCATTCAGGACGTCTCCTGACGCGTTGGCGTGCGTCAGCGTTATTTCATGTCTGGCGTTAGCCTGTCTTTTTGTATTTTTTCTCAAGCAACTCCTCGCGCCACGCTGCCGGAGTGCGCACCCGACCCAGTCCATGCCGTTTGAGCATCGATAACGTCGTATTCATAGACGTCATCCCTTGTAAAACCTCGACGTCTATGATGCCAGCAATGACCTCTACCCGGATACGTTAGAAATCACGCTTCGGAGGACATTCAGACGGTGCATTGACAGATGCTTGTCGGTCAATCCTCTTCTATACGATCCTCAGTGTGCGCAGCCGTTGGGGCCACAGTTCAATTTCTTTGCGTTTAACCAACTGTAGAAACCCATCGCTTCCGTCGGCCCCTCCACTCCATTCAAGTAAGACATACTTCTCATTCGAGGCCCTCGGTCGCCAAGAAAGAGATCGCATTGGATCATATAGTCCAAGCACGAATGTCCAGTCGTCATTACCCACCAGAGCAGCGTCAGATTGTCTCAAAGTCGCCGCGAAATCTTCCATGTTATCAATCACACAGCCTATATCCTGGTGACCAAGCACAAAGGCCCCTTTCATAGGTGATTTGGACATAATGGTGCACCACCTGTCTCGCGCGTTCACCCACACGTTCGGCTCCCCTCCCAATTCAACTGTTTTTGTGCCATTTACCATGTCCATGGTGGTGGGACTTCTGCGCCGTCTTTGCAATACTTCACGATATCCTTAAACTTCGCCCAACTATCCTGAATATGCCACAGTTCTTTCGATGTAGCCGCATCAAGAATACATATCGCCCCATCATTTTCTTTTCAAATAGCCTGTCTTGAATGGCGCTGACTTAAGAGTTGTTTTCGAGGTGTCACACAGGGAGTGCCCCGTCCTAGATTGGCCTTAAGTCAGTGCCATTCTCTGGCGTCTTCCAGTCTTTTGTCTCAGGCGAAGCCGCCCCCACTTTTTACTTCTCACTTTTCACTTTTCACTTTTCACTGGCTGTTTTGCCGCGAACACCTTCCGGTCCCAATTCTCCAACAACCGCGCCTCACCCCCATCCCACGTCGTCTTTGCTCCCTCTTTCGGCACTTCCAGACCCGCACTCCACAACAGGGCATTCACCATGAAACGACGCTGGCTTTCGATGCCCCAGCTGCTGTGCAGATCACACCCGGTGAAGCCGATGCTGCGACCACCTTCGGCGCGCTCATAGGCCCAAGCGATCACTTCGTCGCGACCCGCGTGAGCTTTTGCATCAGCGGTGCTGCGGCTCTTGTCGGGCACAGCTCCAGTGAGCAGTGGCGTCACTCCTTTGTCGGCAAAGTGGAGGTTGAACAGCCACCCGTCTTTGGCTGCGGCAAAAGGCTTCACGCCGTTGAGCGTGGGGTGGGCCGGAATCTGATCAAACGTCATGTCCCAGTGACCGCGGGAACCGGTGTCCTTTTGCCATACGGCACCGAGCCAGGTCTTGAATTCCTCGGCCTGGGCTGGGGGCACCTCCACGGCTTGATGCAGCATCACGAGACCGGCTTTTTGTTTCATCAATCCGCGTAGCTTTTCCCACCGGGCAGGCTCCAGCACCGCGAGCTTGTCGGCGCCGTCCATGTAGCAGAGGACGGCTTTGGCCCCGGTGAGTACGGCCTCGTTCTTGGGCCAGCCCTCGGCAACCATCACCGGCCACACACCGGGCTGCTCCTTCAGCCACTGCATCATGAGGGCGCAACCGGCAAAATACTCGTGCTGACCCGGCTTGTTGCTCGGCGTCCCGGCGATGAGGACGATCTTCGCCAGGGCGGGATCGGGAGAATCCACCTCCAGCGGCACCTTGGCCTGCTGCTCGGTCAGCTCCGCTTGGGCGAGGGGCACACAAGTGCCTCCGGCAAGGGAAACGGCAAAAAAACAGGACAGGAACCGTGAGGAAAAAAGAGAAATTCGCATAAGGAATGTCGAAAAGGTGAGGAAACAGGACTCTCCCTTCAACCAGCGAGAGATTGCCTTTCTGTCAGCGTTTTGGTTTTCTTGTCTCTTTCCATCCCCTCCCACCTTTGACGTCGCCCATGCCTGCCGCCCCTACGTTCCGCCTTGCCGCCACTACCGTCGCCCTCGGGTCCGGCAGCCTTTTCAGCGTGTTCGCCGCCACTCCGGCAGTGACGCCCCTTTTCTGGCCTGACCGCCAGGGACCCACGAAGGACTGCATGATCCCGGAGGCCGAGGCTGCCAAGCTGCCACTGGAGTGGGATGAGCCCTCAGGCAAGGGCATCGCCTGGGCCACACCACTGGAGAATGAGGGCCACTGCACGCCGGTGATCGGCGGAGACCTCGTCTGGTTCACCGCGGCCACCAAGGACGGACACAAGATGTACCTCTATGCGATCAACCGCCACGACGGGAAGATTGTGCATCACAAGCTGGTGTTCGAGAACGAAGCACCAGAAGAGTTGGGCAACCCGATCAACAACTACGCCGCCCCCTCCTGTGTGCTGGAGGAGGACGCCGTGTATGCCCACTTCGGCACCTACGGCACCGTCCGGATCGACCCCAAAACGGGCAATGTGGTCTGGCAGCGTCGCGACATCAACGCACGCCACTTCCGCGGACCCGGCTCCTCGCCCATCATTTTCGACAACCTGCTGATCCTCACCTTCGATGGCATTGACCAGCAGTATGTCACCGCTTTGGACAAGAAGACTGGCAAGACGGTGTGGAAGACGGAACGTACGACGGACTACGGGGACCTCGACAAGGAAGGCAAACCCACGCGAGATGGCGACCTGCGCAAGGCTTACGGCACGCCTTCCGTCATGAAGGTGGGCAACACCACCCAACTGCTCTCGATCGGCTCCCGCGCAGCCTTTGGGTACGAGGTGAACACCGGCAAGGAACTCTGGAAGATCCGTCACTTGGAGTTCAACGCCTCCGCCCGCCCCCTCTCGCTGGGAAACATCGCGTACCTCAACACCGGCTCCGATCGCGCCCATTTGCTGGCCGTGAAACTGGATGACACCGCCAAAGGCGACATCACCGCCAGCCACGTGCAGTGGGATCGCGAGAAGCGCAATGCCACGCTCTCCACCCCTGTGATGGTGAATGGCTACATCTTCCAGGCGACCGGTGCCGGGATCGGCGTATGTGTGAACCTCAAGGACGGCACGGATGTCTGGAGCGAGCGCATCTCGCCCGGTAAATTCGTCTCCGCCCCAGTCGCCACCAAGGAGCGCATCTACTTCGTGAGTGATACGGGCGATGCCACGGTGATCGCCCCGGGCCCGGAATTCAAGGTGCTGGCCCGGAACAAATTCTCCGACCCCGTGACCTCCTCCCCTGCGGTGGCAGACGGAGCGCTCTTCGTGCGGACGAAGGCTCATCTGGTGAAGATCGTGAAGCAGTGACGCGGGGCCGCCCAAATACGTATCTGTAGGGCAACCCCGAAATTCACCCCCATCTCCCCTGCTCATGAAACTGACCTTTGCCCTCTCCCTGCTCGCCATTGGCACCACGCTCGCTGCCGACTGGCCGCACTGGCGCGGACCGAATCGTGATGGCATCTCCGCTGAAACAGGTTGG
>JBGGMQ010000729.1:0-3518 GCA_041287975.1 Verrucomicrobium sp.
TGCCACGCTGATGAGCACGAGTCCACCCACGGTGCCGAAGATGCCCTCGCCCGCGACACGGTGCAGCGTGAGTTGCAGGAGGGCGGCCATGACCCCTGCCAGATAGATCTGCCAACGCTCCAGTGAGCTGGCGGCCAGCATGATGAGGCAGATGAAGATGCCAATAGTGAAGTTGCCGACGATGCGAGGATCCGTGGTCGTGGTCGAGAGATTGTGCCACTGGCAGAGAAAGACCACTGGCATGTCCAGAAAAGGCACCACCAGGCTGCCCAGCCGTCCCAAGGCAGACCAGCGGAGCGACACTGCCTGCACGAGGAGAATGACCACCCAGTAGGCCAGCAGTATGGCAAACGTGGAGGGGCCACCTTGATCCGTCCAGTGCACTCCGGACTGCCACGCCTCCAGCACGAGAAATCCGGTGACGCCGGCCAGGCGGTACCAGTGGAAGGAGGACGCGTTTTTCACCTGCTCCTCACGCAATACCCGGCTGTAGGCGCTGCCCTCCAGGGCGGGGGCGGCTCCTTTGGGATCCGTTGTCACGAATTCGCTGTCACTGTCGCTTTCAGGCATGGTCGTCGTGGCAGTTCCGATTCATTCAAAAGGGCAGGGCGGTCACTCTGCACCATCACGAGGCTTTCCGCCATCGGCCCGGTCAAAAACAACTCTTGTGCTTGAGTCGCTCATCACTTTCCCTCATGAAGGACACCATGCTGGAGCAGGACTTTTTTCAACGCAGCGTGCTGGAGGTGGCGAAAGATCTCGTTGGCATGGAGCTGGTCTGGCACGGGAGCAGCGGCATCATTGTGGAAACGGAGGCCTACACGGTGGAGGGCGATGATGCCAGTCATACGGCCTACCGGCCGAGTACCCGGGAATTTGTAAAGGTGATGCCTCCTGGGGCCGCCTATGTGTACTTCAACTATGGCATGTACTGGCTTTTCAACCTGCTGGTAAAGGGAGGTCCTCGCGATGGGCTCGTGCTCATCCGCGCCCTTGAACCGCGGGACGGTGTGGAGACGATGAAGCGTCGCCGCAAGAAGGAGCATCTGCACGAACTCTGCTCGGGTCCTGGGAAACTGGCCATGGCATTGGGCATCACGGGTGAGGCCCACGGCACCCCCATGGTCGGCCCGCTACGGCCTGAGGGGGTGGGTCTGCGTCGTCCGTCCGAGCCCTTGGCTCCGGGACAGGTGGTGGCTGAGGACATTCGCGTGGGAATCTCAAAGGCGGTGGATTTCCAATGGCGCTTCCTGGCGCTCGATCACGCGCACGTCAGCGTGCCCCATGGCCGGGTCAAGGTTCCAGGAGCCAGTCCTTCAGCGGGCCGGCTGGCGAAGCAGAAGCCCGGGACGAAGGCCAAAACAAAGCAGAAATCGCAAAGTGGAAGTTCCGCAGTCAAAAAGTCTCGTTCTCGCAAGGACGGGCTGTAGATGCGCGCGGCACCCTCATTTTCGGCACTACATTTGCATTTGATGACCATGTGCAGACATCCTCGGAATAAGGAGAAGGTCAGGGGTCCTGCGCACTGAACAGTTGGGACAACCGAACTACCTTTAAACGAAGAAACCGCCGCCTGGGACAACCCAGGGCGGCGGTTCTGAAAACTAAAATCAGCAGAAGTGCTTACTTCTTCTTGGCAGGCTTGGCAGCGTCGGTGGCGCAGCAGGCGTCCACTTTCTTCTCTTTGGCGGGCTTCTCAGCGCAGCAGGCGCTGCAATCGCCCTTCTTCTTGATGGAAGCGCAGGAGGCGAGGCTCAGAGAGGTGACGACGGCGGCAAGGGTAAGGATACGGGTCATGGTGATTGTTGAATCGAGGTGTGTGAGGGTTGAACCCGCAACAAGGTAACAAAGCTGTTAATCTTTAGCGGTATGAAGAGACGTCACAGGTACTTCATTTATTCCAGTGCGTGGACACTTTTCGTCCCCGATTGCCATTTTTGCCCAAAAGAAAAGGCGCGCTGGGTCACCCCAGGCGCGCCTGATCAAAGGATCTGCAAGGCTTACTTGCCGCTGTGCACGCCCATGTCAACAGGAGCGGGAGCAGGAGCGGGCTTCTTGGAAGCGCAGGAAGCAAGGGTCAGAGCGGCAGTGGCCAGCACGAGGGCAACGAGAGTGGATTTCATGGTGATGATATTGTTGGGGTCGTGAACGATTTTGAGATGCGTCGCAGGGGTTTCGCCATGCAGCGCGTGGGGATATTACGTGTAGATGTATCTTTGCCAACAAGAAAGCAGTGTCCGGTATCCGGCAACGGGTCTCTTGGTGACTCCACCCGGTTTCGCGAGTGACCCGCCCACTGGATTCAAGTTTTTTCACTTGTGGGAATATCCCGCCTCTGGCGCACAGCATTTGCATCCCTCCGGGCGGTGTGGTAGGTGTTCAGGTGAGCAGCCCGTTCCAACTCAATTCTCAGTATTCTCCGGAGGGAGACCAGGGTCAGGCCATCGCCAAACTGGTGAAGTCCATTGATGCAGGCAACCGACACCAGACCCTGCTGGGGGTCACGGGTTCGGGCAAGACTTTCACCATGGCCAACATCATTGCCCAGACGGGCAAACCGGCGTTGATCATGTCTCACAACAAGACGCTCGCCGCGCAGCTCTATTCGGAGTTCAGGAGCTTCTTTCCGAACAACGCGGTCGAGTACTTCGTGAGTTATTTCGACTACTACCAGCCGGAGGCTTACATCGCCCGGTCGGACACCTACATTGAGAAAGACTCCAGCATCAACGACGAGATCGAGCGCCTGCGTCTTTCTACGATGGGAGCCCTGCTCACGCGCAAGGATGTCATCGTCGTGGCGAGTGTTTCCTGCATCTACGGCCTGGGTTCGCCCGAGGATTATGAAGGCATGATGGTGCCGGTCAAGGTCGGGGATGTCATGACCCGGGAAAATTTCCTCACCCGCCTTGTGGACATGCTCTATGAGCGCAATGACATCGCCTTCAGCCGGGGCAAATTTCGTGCGCGTGGCGATGTGGTGGAAGTCTTCCCTGCTTATTTGGAAGATGAGGCCATCCGGGTGGAGTTCTTTGGCGATGAGATTGACCGCGTGAGTGTGTTCAATCCTCTCACTGGCACTGCCACCAGCCAGATCCCCGGCTACACCTTCTATCCTGCCAAGCAGTTCGTCACCCCCGCGGACAAGCTGCGGCGCGCCATCATCGCCATCCGGGCGGAGCTGGAGGGCCGCATTGCCGAGTTCGAGCAGCAGGGGAAGCTCCTCGAGGCCCAGCGCCTGCGCATGCGCACGGAGTACGACATTGAGATGATGCAGGAGATGGGCTTCTGCCAGGGCATCGAGAACTACAGCCGCCACATCACTTTCCGCGAACCCGGCAGCACTCCAGGAACCTTGCTGGACTTTTTCCGGGATGACTTCCTGCTCTTCCTGGATGAGAGCCACGTCACCGTGCCGCAGATCGGCGGCATGTATGAGGGTGACCGTTCGCGCAAGACCGTGCTGGTGGAGCATGGCTTCCGCCTGCCCAGTGCCCTGGACAACCGGCCGCTGCGGT
>JBGGMQ010000730.1:0-5806 GCA_041287975.1 Verrucomicrobium sp.
AAAATACGCACTACGATCCGGCGAAGGATCCGCAACCCCTGGATGAGAAGATGGCCAAGGGCGAAGGCTTCGCGGCTCCTGCGATTTTCCCTGTGGGTGAGCCTGGCCCCTGGACGGTGCAAGTGGCGGGCAACGATTACACAGGGCGCAATGGCGCGGGCAGCGTCGACTTTGCGGCGGCCACCTTTTTCAGCTATAATCAGATGGCCTATGGAGCGCGTTGGATCTACAGCGAGCGCGAGCGACCTGTGAATCTGAACCTCAGTTCGCAGACCTTTGCGGGCACCTTCAGCCTTGGTGTCTGGGTCAATGGCCAGCCAGCGTTTGCTGGCAAGATGAAAAAGGAAACCGTTCCCGCGACGTTGCGACAGGGATGGAATCTTCTCTTTTTCAGAAGCTCGTTCATCCAGTGGCAGTGGCAGTTCTCTATCGATGTCGTCGGGCAGTCGGGGGATGATCTCGGCGATCTGCGCTATGCGACGAAGCCGTCTTCAGAACCTGTGAAGTGAGACGCTCTTGGCCGTGAAGGGGCTTCCGCAGGTCCAGCGTCCCTCCGGGACGCGTGAGTATTCTTGAATCGTAGTCCGGTGGATGTCTCCACCGGCTAATTTCCACGATCCCTCCGGGATCGGGTGGCAAGATGGCCAGGTTCAGTTGCGGATTGCGCTCATTGAGAGGCGCATTTCGCCCTCCCTTACAAAACATAGAGAGTTGTCCGAGGATGACGTCTGGCCGGGAAGCTGCGCACACAAGGTTTCCGCTGCGTGGCAATGGTTCGATTCAGCGTGACATTTCCACCGAAGTGCGGGAATTTGTTTTGCCATGATGCCACCACCTCTTCCTGCAATTCCCTCGAAAGATGCTGAACATCTGAAGCTGTTGTCTGTTTTCCACTATGTGTTCGCGGGGCTGAGTGTTCTGGGATTGGGATTTCTCGTCCTCCACTTCATGTTCATGCGGATGATATTCACGAATCCGGCCATGTTTGAAGGGTCCAAAGGAGGGCCGCCTCCGCAGGAGATCTTTGGAGTATTCATCGTTTTCTATGCCATCGGGGGCGTTCTCGTTGTTGTTGCTGGAATCTTAAACTTCCTGTCCGCCAAATTTATGCGCCAGCGGCGGCACCGGATGTTTTCTCTGGTGGTGGCGGGCATGAATTGCCTGCAGGTGCCGATTGGCACTGTGTTGGGCATCTTCACGATCCTGGTGCTTTGCCGGGACTCAGTGCTGGAGATGTACGGGGACGGGCTGGGCGAGCGGCGCGAGCAGTAGTCGGTGCGTCAGCGGCCCGAGGGGGCGCTGATTTTTACCACAGTGGACAGAGAGGTCCTTGGCTAGGGTTAGGGACGAGGTTGCCGCTACTTCACGGGTTCGCCGTCTTTGTACTCGCGTTCGCGGACGAGCTTGCCGGCTTGATCCCACTGCTTGGCGGTGCCGTTGAGTTTCCCTTTAATATAGGGTGCTTCGGAGCGCCGCTTTTCATCCGGGTAAAAATCAACGAGGGGGCCGTGGTAGATGTGGTTCTTGAGTTCGGCGGTGCGGATGGGGGCTCCTTCTGCGGTCTGCCACTGGTAGGTCCAGTTCCCTGAGCCGTCGGAGACGAGTCGCTCGCGGGAATCGCGGCGGGCAGGACGCTCGAAGGTTGCAGCGGGGAGGGTGCCGGAAAGGAGCTTGGCCTCGGGCTCGCCCCAGTGGGCGATGCGGGCGAGTTCCTGGCGATCCCTATAAAAGAGGCGTAGATTTAAATTGGGAGTGGGCAGGTCGGTAAAGGTGAGTCCGTCCTGCTCGGGACGGACTCCGGCGAGATTGTAGGCACCCGTCTCGACCCGGAGGACAGTTTTGAGGGGATCCTTCTCATTATAGACGAAGGTCAAGTAGTCGTAGCAGGCCAGGGCTTGATCGCGGTCGTCGGCTTCCAGCTTTGGGTCCAGCACCTTCCGCTCGGCGAAGGGAATGACGATGTCGGGCTCTCCATGGGTCTTCTGGATCTCGATCAGTGAGGGAGAGGTGCGGCAGTTCGGGATGCTGGTCCGCATGGTGACGAAGTAGCCATTGGCCTCGGAGGTGGCGCGAATGTCGGAGAGGACCGATTTGATCCGCCCTTCGGCGTACTTGGGCTCGAAGAAGCGCTTGTCGAGGAGGGCGAGGGCACCGCGAGATTTCAGGAAGGAGGCCTGCTCAGGGGCGTCGGCGGTTTTCAGATGCAGCGTCTTTTCAATGGCGTCGTGATCCCAGGCTTTCTTCACGTCGCCAGACTTGGGGGCAAAGTGGATCATCCCGCGCAGGACGGCCGGGGCGGTGGCGTCGGAGGTCATAAACCAAAGGAGGTACTCCTGACCGGGCTTTAGCCGGTCAGCCTCCAGAGTCTGGAGCTTGAGTGTCTGACCGTCCGGGGTGGGGAGGGTCTCGTAGGCCCGGTCAGCGTCCAGCCAGTTCTTGAATCCCTCGCCTTTTCCCGTGACGGGCATGATGTACCAGTTCTCCCATGCGGAAGGCAGGGTGAAGGCCCAGACCATGTCCAGTTGGGGCGTTTTGGGCACCTGAAACCGGATGACGGCGCAGTGATAGCCGCCCGGCAGCGGTAGTGCCGCCTTGCGAAGATTGGCCTCGAATTGCTGGGGTGAGACGGCACCTTCCGTGACGGCTATCTCTTGGAAAGTGGCGGCTTTGGGCTGGATGAGGCCAGGGAGGGAGCGGTAGGGCTCAGGGACTTCCTCTTCGGCGGTCTGGGCGGGGAGAGGAGTCGAAAACAGGGCGGTCCAAGCGAAGAAATGTCGGAGGGAGGAGTGGAGGATCTTGCTCATGGCGACGGTGAGGAACGCCAGTTACGCTACAGAACCAGAGAGCGTTTGAGAAGGAAGTTTTGCGGGGATTCCCCATCCGGCACAAAACCTGCGGGAGGGGCGTTGGCGGGCCGCTCGCAGGGACATCCGGGGCTTCCAAAAAGTTCAAAAATCTTCATTTCCATTCTTGCAAACAACTGCCACCATCCTACAGTGAATCCCCTTGTGAAATTTTTCACAAGCGCAGACTCTGAAACCTTATGGGCAATTTTTTTCCTCGCTGGACCAACTGGGTGCCGTTGAAGATTGCGGTATGTCTGGGTTTTGTAGTAGTGGGCGTGGTCTTCGGAGCCAGTTACTACTTCACTCCCAAGTACACGCGTGTGGGCTATGAGCCCGGGCAACCGGTGCCGTTTTCACACAAGCAACACGTGGGCGAACTCGGCCTCGACTGCCGGTACTGTCACTCCTACGTGGAGCAGTCCAGCCACTCGAACGTGCCGACCAACCAGACCTGCTACAACTGCCATGGTCCGGACAAGGGGCAGGTGAAGAAGGAGAGCCCGAAGCTGGCCCAAGTTCGTGAAGCCAACATCACCGGCAAGCCCATCAACTGGGTGAAGGTGCACAAGGCTCCTGACTACGTTTACTTCAACCACAGCGTGCACGTGAACCGCGGCATTTCCTGTGTGAGCTGCCACGGCAAGATCAATGAAATGGAAGTGGTGAAGCACGCGGAGCCTCAGAGCATGGGCTGGTGCCTTGACTGTCACCGTGAGCCGGAGAAGAACCTCCGCCCGCTGGACCAGATCACGAACTTGAACTACAAGCCTGAGCAGCTCAACCGCGACGCCTTCTACACGAGCCTGACCGACAAGGGCGCGAAAATCGAAGACCTCGCCAAGACGGTGCTCAAGGGCAAGAACGTCGAGAAGCTTCCTGCAGATCTGAATTCTCTTGTGGCACTCGCCACGGATACCTACGGCCCAACGGTCACGCAGCAGGAGGTCGGCAGCCAGCTCAAGCACAACTGGCGCATCCATGCTCCCGAGGATTGCACCACCTGTCACCGCTAACCTTTCGCGCCAAGTCCACGCATGAAACGCATCTGGCAACATCCTGAAGTCAAATCTGAGCGTCGCTACTGGCGCAGTCTTGGCGAGTTCTCCAGCACCCCGGAGTTCGCCGAGAAGCTGGGTCGCGAGTTTGACCCGAAGATCAGTCTCGAGTCCCCTGAAGAACATGAGAACTCTCGTCGTGACTTCATGAAGATCATGGGCGGCGTGGCCGCCGTGGCCGGTCTGGCAAGCTGCCGCCGTCCCCAGCAGAAGATTCTCCCCTTCACAAAGCATGTGGAGTGGATCGTGCCTGGCAAGTCGCTGCTTTATGCGACCGTGATGCCCCGTCCTTACGGTGCAACGCCGATGGTGGCGGTGACGCATGAAGGCCGCCCGACGCACCTGCAAGGCAACCCTCTGCATCCCACCAATGGTGGTCTGGACATCTTCGCCCAGGCTTCCGTGATGGACTTGTACAGCGAGTCTCGCGTGAAGGAAGTGGTGGGCAAAGGTAAGCCGACTTCCTGGAGCAAATTTGAGCGCGAACTGCGCGGTTGGTGGGAAAATGGCTGGTCCAAGAGCGGCGGCGAAGGCTTGGCGCTTTTGCTGAGCCCCAGCACCTCCCCGACGCGGGCCGGTCTCCTGGCGGACTTTGCCAAGACCTACCCCAAGGCCAAAGTTTACAACTACACTCCGATCAGCCGTCGCAACGAGTCGGCTGCGGTGAAGGCGCTGGTGGGCGAGGGTGTCTCCCTCCTGCCGAACTTCGACAAAGCGAAGTTCGTATTCTCACTGGATTCCGATTTCCTCGGCATCGACTCCCCCACGGAGTATCACACGAAGTCGTTCATGAAGCACCGTGGCCCTGAGAAGGGGACGGATGGTATGAGCCGCCTTTATGTGATGGAGAACCGCTACACCCTCACGGGCGGCATCTCCGACCACCGCAAGCCGATTGCCATCAGTCTCATTCCTGCGGCTGCAGCTGTGCTGGCACAGGAAGTGGCCAAGGTGACCAAGGATAGCGCTCTCGCCGACGCGGCTGCGCCTCTCGCTCAAGGTCTGGATGAAACAGTTCGTCAATGGATCGCCGTAGCGGCCCAAGACCTGGCGGCACACCTCGGTGAATCCCTCGTGCTCGCAGGCCCAGGCCAGAGTGAGGCGGTGCACGCCCTTGTGCTTGCCATCAACGACTCTCTGAAGGCTTTTGGTTCGACCATCGACGCCGTCACTGTCCCTGTGGACAAGGCTGGCAGCTTGGAAGACCTCGTCGCGGATCTGGGTGCCAAAAAGGTGCAGCAGCTCTTCGTCATGGCTGACACTGACCCAGTGTATGATGCCGCAGGCTTTGCCGACGCCGCCAAGGCGAGCGATGCGAAGGTTGTGACCCTCGCGGTCCGCTTTAACAACACGGCAAAGCACTCCCACTGGATCCTTCCAGCCGCTCATTACCTTGAGTCTTGGGACGACGTGCGTTCTGCTGAAGGGGTGTACTCGGTGGTACAGCCGATGATTCAGCCCATCTTTGATGGTGCTTCGGTGAATGACCTGCTCCTGGCCATGCTGGGTCGCAAGCATCCTGGCCCGCCGCGCGCCAAGGCAGTGGAGCCTTCGAAAGATCCCTCCGCACCGATCCCGGCTCCAGTTTATGAAGTCGATCCTGCCTATGTGGCAGTGAAGGACAGCTTCGCCAAAGTGGCGGGCGCATGGGACGAGGAGAAGTGGAATCACACGCTTCGTGATGGATTCCTCGCAAAAACTTCCTATCCCGCAGCTACGGTTTCCGTGAATCGCAGTGCAGTGGGCGGCTTGGTGGCCAAGGCTCCCAAGCTTGTTGCTCCTACGGCAGAAGCGCTCGAAGTGGTGCTCGCCGCTGACGCCAGTGTTTACGACGGTCGCTACATCGACAACGCCTGGTTGCAGGAAGCTCCAGATCCGATTACCAAGCTGACTTGGGACAACGCC
>JBGGMQ010000731.1:0-8421 GCA_041287975.1 Verrucomicrobium sp.
CCGAAGCGGCGGCGGCGGTGGTGGCGGAGATCCAGGGGACGATGATCCCAGCTGGTGGCGCACCAATGTGGCGGATCCCTTCAAGCGTGCTTTCCGTCGGCCTTGATGGTGGCCAGAGGAGTTCGCTACGGAACCAAGAACCAAGAACCCTCCGCCCCTCACGCCAGCAGCAAGTCCACACCGCCAGCATCCAACTCCCGCCACTGGCCGGGCAGCAGACCCAGTCCCACCATGGTGAGGCTGCCCATGGCGGCGCGAATGAGGCGGAGGGTCGGGAACCCCACGGCGGCAGTCATGCGACGCACTTGACGGTTTTTGCCCTCGATCAACGTCAACGCCAGCCATGAGGTCGGTACCGTTTTGCGCTCACGAATGGGCGGCACGCGGGCGGGATACTCGGGTGCGGGCTCGATCAATGCCGCCTGGCACGGCAAGGTGTGAAAGTCCGGCAGTTTCACGCCTTTTCTCAAGTGCTCCAGAGACTCCGGGGTCGGCACGCCCTCCACTTGGGCGTGGTACGTGCGCGGGTGCGCCTTTGTAGGGTGCAGCAGGCGTTGATTCCACCGCGCCTCATCGCTCAGCAGCAGCAGCCCCTCGGAATCGGAGTCCAACCGGCCGATCGGATACACGTTCGGCGGGAACTCAAACTCTGCCAGTGTGCGGTGGGATTCATGCTCCTTCGTGAACTGGGAAAGCACACCGTAGGGCTTGTGAAAGGCGATCAACATGGCGTGGGCTCCGAAGGCAGTTTACCCGCAGGCGACTGGGTTCGACGCCAGAGGCTCAACACTCCCTGCACGCCCCACCACACGGGATTGATGAAGAGCACCAGCAGCAGCCCTTTGTGATAGAGGAAGCCCAGGTTCATCACCTCCGTAACGGTCTGGTGGAAGAGGTACAACAGCGCCCCATAGACGAGGGCGATGCGGCGGTTCAGCAGCGCGGTGAAAGCAAACAACTCCAAAGGCAGGCCAAAGCCCAGGGCGAACTGCGCCACGAGGGGGTGATCCACAAAGTACTGGGCCAGCCACGCGGCATTGTCCGCCGGCACGAGGTGGGTGTAGTAGGCCATGTCGGTGGACTTGGCGATCTGCAGGCCGAAGTAGGGCGTGTCTGCCAGCCAGTTCCCGCCGCTCTCATAGAGCTTGGTGATCGCAGAGACCACATAGGTGGCCATGACCGACTGCCGGGCCCAGTCCAAGCCCAGCTGCCCTGCGTTGAAATCATGCGGCAGACGTTGTTTCCTCAGCGCGCACACATGCCCCCAGACGGCCGCCATCCAGGCTGCCAGCAGGGTCACGGAAACAATCTGCGTGGTGTGGCCGATGGCACCCTGGGAGTTTCCCACCACGCCATGGGCAATGCTCACCACCAGTGCAGGAATGAGCGTGACCACCGGCAGGAGCCCGGCCACATAAAGCAGAAGGGAGATGCCCAGCACAGGGATCATCCACTGGTGCATGAAGGCATCATTCCCCACCCAGGTGAAATCCCAACCCCAGGCACCCATGCCATGAGGCGTCGGCAGGCTCGTGAACCGGGAGGCGCCGCAAACGGTGGGTGCCGTGATCAAGGCTACCCCCAGACGCATGAGCCACGCCTCCCACTTCGCATGGCGCATGGGCTCAAAGCTGAACCAGAAGCGCCAGAAACTGCGGAAGCGGAGCCACCACCCTGCAGTGGCAGAGTTCGAGGTAGATACATTCACATCGCTCATCCGGTCAGATCTCCCCCACGAGGCTGGTTTCCTTCACGATGACACCGTCTTTCAGACTGATGTCCACCTTGTAGAGCCGGAAGCCGGCATGTTTCTTCACCTCTTCAGGGTAGCGGCCAGTGTCCCTGAGCTGCCGCAGTGCGGCATCACCCGCAGGACGGGACTCCTCCGCCGTCATTTTTTTGGAGGGCTTCTTCAGCACCTTCGCTTCGGCCTTGAAGTAGCCGTCAAAGATCTTCTTCACGCCGGAGGACCAGTTCCCAAAGGTGGGATACAGCGCCAGCGGCCTGTCCTCGCGGTCAGTCACGTACACATAGTACGCCTGCTTCTCGAACGATGAATACATCGGGAAGTTCGAGAAGGGATACCACTCTCCAGGGTTCTTGCCCCCTGCCGTCAGCAGCGGGATGATCCCTGCAGTGAGGAGGACAAAAAAACAGTGGATCTTGAGGGGTATCCTCAAAATCCACTGGTAAATCTTGCGGCCGGTCATGGGGACGGATACACGCGGGGCGCTCTCCGTCCAACTCCGCATCGCAAGCAAATCTTGGCCGGCAAACGATGCAAAGTGCGCAGGGCCGGTGGCTTATTGCTCAGCGCCGATCTTCAGAAGCTCGACTTCGAAGATAAGGGTGGAGTTGGGTCCGATGTCACGGCCAGCGCCACGCTCAGCATAGGCGAGCTTGGAAGGGATGAAGAGCTTGTACTTGGCACCCACGGGCATGAGCTGCAGAGCTTCCACCCAGCCAGGGATCACGCCATTGACGGGGAAGGTGGCAGGCTCACCGCGCTTGACTGAGCTGTCGAAGACGGTGCCGTTGATCAGCTTGCCTTCATAGTGCACGCTCACGGTGTCTTCAGCCTTGGGCTTGGCACCTTCGCCTTTTTTGATCACTTCATACTGGAGACCGCTGGCGGTGGTGACCACGCCAGGGCGCTTGCCGTTTTCAGCCAGGTATTTGTCGCCTTCAGCGCTGTTCTTGCCAGCGGCTTCGGACATTTCCTTCTGCATCTTGGCATTCATCGCCTGCTCGAACTGGCCCATGGTGGCCATGAGATCTTCACGGGAGTACTTGGGCTCTTTCTTCTCGAGGGTGTCTTTCACACCGCTGGCGAGGGAGTCGACGGAGATTTCCACACCCATCTCCTGGAACTGGTTGCCCATCTGGGTACCATAGAAATAGCTGACTTTTTCGAGGAGGGCTTTGTCAATCACAGGGGCAGGAGCAGCGGCGGCGGCAGGTTGCGCTTCGGTGGCGGGTTTGGAATCCTGAGCCCGAAGCGAGGCGGCAAAGGAAAGTGCAATGAGGGGCAGCAGGAAAGAAACTTTCATAGGAGCGGGAAGCCTAAACTCAGTCCTGGGGCCGCGTCAAAGAGAAAGGAACTTGCGCAAGGTGAAAATCCTGCCTCCGCAAAAAATCCCTTTTGAAAGCAAAACGCCCTTTTTCCGCCGCATTTCACGGGTCTGCCTTTCCGTTTGACGCCCCGCCCTGCGTGCCGCAGACTACGCGCCCTTCTAATCCAAAACCACGACCATCATCATGGCAGCTACCATCTACACGGAAAACGACGCCAGTCTCGAACCGCTCGCCGGGAAGACATGTGCCGTCATCGGCTTCGGCTCCCAGGGCCACGCCCACGCTCTCAACCTTAAAGAGAGCGGTGTCAATGTCATCGTGGGTCTCTACCCCGGCTCCAAGTCCCGTGCCGTGGCTGAGCAGCGTGGTTTCAAGGTGCTGGACACCGCAGATGCCGTGAAAGAGGCAGACGTGATCATGATCGCTGTGCCTGACACGGTGATCCCCAAGGTCTACAATGCTGACGTGGCCCCCCACCTCACCGAAGGCAAGACTCTCCTTTTCAGCCACGGTTTCGCCGTTCACTTCAAGACGATCACCCCTCCTGAAGCTGTGAACGTGATCATGGTGGCCCCCAAAGGCCCTGGTCACCTCGTGCGCCGTCAGTACACGGAAGGCAAAGGCGTTCCTACCCTGATCGCCATCTATCAAGACAAGAGCGGCAACGCCAAGGAAATCGCACTGGCATGGGCCAAGGGCATCGGCGGCACCCGCGGCGGTGTGTTTGAAACGACCTTCAAAGAAGAAACCGAAACCGACCTCTTCGGTGAGCAGGTGGTTCTTTGCGGCGGCACCACTGCCCTCGTGAAGGCTGGCTTCGAAACGCTGGTGGAAGCCGGTTACCAGCCAGAAATGGCTTACTTCGAGTGCTTGCACGAACTGAAGCTCATCGTTGACCTCATGTTCGAGTCCGGTATCGCTGGCATGCGCTTCTCCATCTCCGAGACCGCCGAGTACGGCGACGTCTCCGTGGGTCCGAAGATCATCGACGCTCACGTGAAGGAAAACATGCGCGCCCAGCTCAAGCGCATCCAGAACGGCGAGTTCGCCAAAGAGTGGACCGACGAATACAACGCGGGCCAACCCAACTTCAACCGCCTCCGCAAGGAAGGTGCCGAACACCAGATCGAAGAAGTCGGTGGTCGTCTCCGCAGCCTCATGAGCTGGGTGAAGAAGCGCGAAATCGGCGGTTCCCAGGCCAGCTACGAGTAAGCTTTCCGGTGAGTGGTAAAAAGTAAGAGGTGAATGGTGAGCAGCATGCTGCTCCTGGACGATCTCTTCACTACCGACCGCCGCCGCAAACTTCCCTTTCATCTTGAACGCGAATCCGGAAACGGGTTCGCGTTTTTGTTTGGTGCCCTGCCGATGAGCGATCTCCCCAGTGTGGCGGAGGCGGCTCACCTCCTGGTCCTCTTGCCTTAAAGCGCCCTAAAACACCGGAGACTCCGCACACCTCCTCTCGCAGCCACCAAAGAAGCGAGACGCTTCTTCCACACTGGCTGACACCCAAACACCTCAATACCAAAATTCATTCCTCTGTGCCTCTGCGTCTCTGTGGTTAAACCAAAACCACCAACTGCCCCTGAAGCCCTGCCCACCGACGCAACGCCTCTACTCCTCCATCGAATCCTCAGGCAAGGAACCCACCACGCCCAGTTCCTCCTCGATCGTCTCGATCTTCTGGTAGTCGATCAAGAGCATCTCATGCTGCTCGCTCCACACGATGGCCTCCTCCTGCACACAGGCCCGTAGGAAGTTCAAATAGCTCTCCAGACTGGGGAAGAACTGCGCGCCATTCCAGCCCCGCTCTGAAGACACCACCACGGCTCCGTATCGCGGGCTGTGGGGGTCGCATTCCACAGACACCACGGTGAGGGTGGCCCCGATGGGTACCAGAAGGCTGCCTGGAAACCCCTCGGCTCCCAACTTCTCCCGCCCTCCCCGGCGGACGAGATCCATCACGCCCTTGCGCGAAAGAAAGGCCCCACCGGCGGGCAGCTCCACAATGCGGCGGGGATTTTCCGGCAGCCTCAGGCCATCCATCCACACGAACCAGCTGTGCACAGAGGGATGCACCGGATGCCCAAGCAAATCTGTGAGAGGCGGCAACGAGGGCGTGCTCACGAGCATCTCCCGCACCGGGATCTGCGCCTGGTCACAGGCATCCAGAAAGGCATCGGCCGCCACCGTCACGTCCACTGAGGCGGGCGCCTGCGGGTGATAAGCCTTGGGCGCAGTGGGCTTGGGCCGCTGCTCCCCGGAATCACGACAGCCCGTGGCCATCCCCAAGAGGGCAAGGCCAAAGATCGTCAGGATGAGCGCGGCGTATTTCATGAATCAGGCCGACCATGCTGTTGCGCGATAGGTTCAAGGTCAATACAACATTACCTGGAGACAAGAACTTTATCATACCCAGAAATTGATGGAGGAAACCCACTTAGCTCAACCTATTCGAAAGGTTAGTACCTTTCCCTGATGGGCACGCAAGGACGGTACAGCGACTTATCTTACAGTGGTTAATCGGACACAAGCATGAGAGACGCCAGCCCTTCTAGAATCAAGAACTGACGCCTGTCTAAGGCCATGCTAGACACTTAGTTGCCAGCGGAACTCATCTTTACCGGGCGGAACACCAGCATCAATCCCAACAGGATGCCGGACATACCCAGGAATGTTTGCACAGAAAGGCTGTTACCTAGAAGGAGGTAGTCCAGCACTGCCGTCATCACCGGCACCAGATAGAACAAGCTGGTAACATTGACCAGATTGCCCCGCTGGATCAGCCGGTAGAACAAGAGCTGGGCCAGCACGGAGATCACCAGGCTCAGCCACAACCACGCCACCAGGAATCCAGGTTGGAAGTCCACGTGCCAGGGCTGGAACACCCCGATGACCACGCACAGGATCAGGCTGCACCCGTACTGCCAGGGCAGCACCTGCCAGGGGGATTGCTTCACCTGCTTTTGCAGGATCGCGCCCACGGTCATGCAACCCAGAGCGGCCAGGGCGCAAGCCAGCCCGGTGAGGGAAAACCTGGCCACAATGAGACTGTGCCAGACCACGACCGTCAGCCCGGTGAGAGACAGGACCAGCCCGGCGAGACGCTGCCCGGAGAACCGACCCTCCTGCACCAGCAGTGTCAGGATGGGTTGCACCCCAAGCACCGTCGCCAGCACCCCCGGCGTGAGTCCATGATCCAGCGCGAGAAGGAAGAAGCTCGCGTAACCACCCAGCATCAGCAGCCCCGCCAGAGCCACCCGGCCCCGCGTGCCGGGATCAGGCCGCCATTGCCCCCGCCACAGGCCCAGGCCGAGCAGAAGGACAAACGCCAGGGCGAAGCGCAGGATGAGGAAGGTGAAGATCGAGGCATGCTGCAGCCCCAGCTTGGAGAAGAATGCACCGCTGCTCCAGATCAGCACGAAGAGAGACGTCGACCCCAGTGAGGCCAGATTTGACTTGTTGATATTCATTTTGAAGATTCATCTGTCGAGGAAATAAGTATTTCCTGCAGAGCCTTCTGATGCCGGGACGAAAGGGCCAGGATTGGAAGTAGAGCTCTACAGGGGCTCGCAGCCTGGCAGGATCAAAAGATCGAAAAAAGGATCCGATCCGACGGGATCTGGATCGACCTCGATCAGCCAAGCACGACCGAAGCAGGCGGCGAGATGCCTGCCACTGCGACGGTCACAGGAGGAGCGACAGATGATGCCACCGGTGGCGAAATACCCCGCCAGCGAACCACGACAGCAGAGGTCGGGATCGGTGAGGCAAAGGTGCAGGCCGAGGCAGTCATAAAAGGAAGACGAGCCAAGAGATAGGTCCCCGGAAACAGATGTCAATGCCGACCCTTCCTTCACCAAATCCACCGCCCCCTCTGCAATAACCGCCCTCCCAACCCCGTTTTTTGCCCAGCCTTGTCCTTACCCAAAACAGAATCCCCCTGAAATCCAGAATCCGCCACTGACGCGCCGAATGACCGGCGGGACGCTGGTGGTACGCATAGGCAGGATGCCTGTGTCACTGACGCACCGCCCACTGACGCACCGCCCACTGACGCACCGCCCACTGACGCACCGCCCACTGACTTACCGCACATGCCCTCCCCCCTCTCCCGGCGCTCCTTCCTCCGCGGCACAGGCTTCTCACTGGCCCTTCCCTTCCTGGAGGCCATGCAACCCGCCTTTGCCAGCGCTGCGGCAGCAGCCGCCTCTGCGGCCCCGCGACGCATGGTGTGCATTCAGACGAACATGGGCATCATGCCGCAGTTCTTCTTCCCGGATCAACCGGGCGCGGAGTACCACTCACCGGACTACCTCCAGGCGCTGGCAGCGCATCGGAAGCAGTACACCGTCTTCTCCGGCGTCAGCCATCCCGGCGTCACAGGCGGACACTTGGCGGAGAAGTGCTTCCTCACCGGCACCCCGCATCCGGAGCGTGGTGGATTCCGGAACTGGATCTCCCTGGACCAGCTCGCCGCGGAGCAGTTGGGCAACCAGACACGCCACCCTTCGCTGGTGCTGGCCATGAGCGGTGAAGGCAATGCCACGCTCTCCTACACCCGCAGCGGTGCCCCCATCCCCTCAGACAAGAGCCCTAAAAAGCTCTATCAGAAACTGTTCCTGCAAGGCCGTCCTGACGAGGTTGCCGAGAGCGTCGAATCCCTCCGCCAGGGACGCAGCATGCTCGACTTCCTCGGCGACCAGTCGAAGCGGCTGAACCGATCCCTGGCCAAGACGGACCAGGACCGCATGGACCAGTACTTCACCTCCGTGCGCGAGCTGGAGCAGCGCCTGCACAGCTCTGAAGCGTGGGAACAGAAGCCCAAGCCTGTGGTCGCCGCCCAAGCCCCGGATGACATCGATGATCCGCGGGAGTTTGTGGCTCGAACCCGCCTCATGTTCGATGTCATGAAACTCGCGATCGAGACCGACTCCACGCGCATCATCACCTTCTTCATCGACACCACGGTCATTCACAACATCACCCACCATGGCAACCGGCCTGAGGCCATTGCCGAGCTGCGGGACAAGGAGCTCGCCCAGTTCGAGGCGCTCAACGGTTTCCTCAGTGCCCTGGCAGGGACCCAGGAGCAGGGCGAGACGCTGCTGGACCGCACCATGGTGCTCTACGGCACGCCGATGGGCAGCGCCAACTCCCACTCGAATGTGAACCTCCCGGTGCTGCTCGCAGGGGGTGGGTTCAAGCACGGCCAGCACCTCGCCTTTGACCAGCACAACAACTACCCGCTGACCAATCTCTACGTCTCCATGCTGCAACGCATGGGGCTGGAGTCGGAGGCCTTCTCCACCTCGAAGGGCACCATGCGTGGGCTGGAACTGGCGTGAT
>JBGGMQ010000732.1:0-3250 GCA_041287975.1 Verrucomicrobium sp.
CCACCTGGCCACGGAACCATGTCGCGCCACCGCCGGACAGGCTGGTGAGTTGATTGCGGCTGTTGAAAACGGCTGAATGCGTACTGCCAGGCTCCTGAAAGACCGTCCGATTGCCGCTGGGATCGTACTGGTGTCTCCAGACATTCTGCGGGCTGGGAGGAGGCCCCGAGAGCGGACTCTCCACGACTGAGGCGAGCTGCCGGTCTTTTTCATACTGAAAATCCCAGGTGCGACCGACGCTCAGTCCGGGCTGGGTCCGGCTCCACGTAGCCATGACTCCCGCCCCGTCGTATGTGTGATCGAACTGCGCCACAGTGACACTGCCTGGACCGAGGTGCTGGATCTGGGTGAGGCGCTTGTCCAGATTCACAGTCGAGTGAGTGAAGACGGTGCTCAGGCCGGAAAGGGGGTATTCGAGCTCCGAGATGCGACCGGTGCTGCCATCATACGTTGGAGTGAAAGTCCCCAATGGATTGGTCACCGTGGCAACGCGATCGAATTCATCAAAGGTGTAGCTTTCCGTGGCCCCATCATAGCTCCACGCACTACGTCGCCCCCATGAGTCATAGGTGTAGGAAAGGGTGTCATTGTCGAGAGGGCCATCCACTGAGCTGAGACGGTCGGAGGCATCGTAAGTGTAAGTAGTGGTCTGGTCGCCGTCGCTCCAGGCAAGCTTTTGACCGAGGGCATTGTAGGTGTAGCTTTGCTCTGGGAGACCCGGCACCCTTACGGACGCAAGCAGACCGCTGGAATTGTAAGTGTACTGGGTCTCGCGGTCCTGGGCATCCCTGCTCCATTCCAACCGACCCCTGTAGTCGTCGTATCCATAAGTGAGCCGGGAGCCATCCGGGCTGCTCCGTGCGATTTTCCGGTTGCCGCTGTCATACTCCCATGCGATCCGCTCCCCTCTGCCAGATTGCATCTCCACCAGATTCCCAACACTGTCGTAGCGGTAGGTCACAATCCGTCGGCCCGGACTCAGGACACTGGTCAGACGCTTGAGGGCGTCATAGCCATACTGGGTGACGAGACCATCCCTTGCCCTGACACTGGTGAGATTACAGCAGCTGTACTCGTTGGCCATGAAAGTGGCGTCAGGGTAGGTGGTTTTCACCAGGCGGTTGAGGTCGTCATATTCATGAATCAGCACACGGCCCTCCGCATCCGTCTCCGCCACATTCCGGCCGACGTCATCCGCCACGGCCGAAGAAAGGGTGAGCACAGTGGGCTGCCCGGCGGCCTGGAATTTAATTTCCTCCAACCAACCCTTGGTGCTGTATTCGTAGGTGGTGACATCGCCCTTGGGATTTTCCTGGCGGATCAACTGGCCCACGGCATTGCGAGCATACTCGGTGCGGAGGCCACCCTCGAGAACAATGGCGGAGATATCGCGGGTGACGGGATCATATTCTACATCGCCCAGCGTCACCGGGGTGTCGGCCCCGATCTGGCGGGTCACCTGGGTGGGATCCAGACCGTTGACAGCATAGGTGTAGGAATGAAGGATGTCGTCATCCGTGGAGTAGGTGCCATTGTTGTCTTTGTAAGTCAGGACCTTGCCCCGGGCGTTGTAGGTGTAGGTGTGGACCTTGCCATCAGTCCCGGTGACTGTCCCTGGAGCTCCGCCGGAAGTGTAGCTGCCATAGGTGACGTTTCCCCCTCCCTGCCGGGTAATGCTGGAGATCTCGCCCAGCCCGTTGGCTGTGGTGAAGTGGGACAGCGTCTTCACGGTGCCGGGTTCACCATCCTTGTAGTGATTCCTGTCGCGGTACCAGAACTGGCTGCTGTAGCCGTCGTAGTAGTGCTCTTCCTTTTTCCCCATCGGATCCGTCACCGTGATGCGGTAGTTCTCCCACATCACGCCGCCCGGCGGTGGATAGCTATAGCTGGCGTACCCCTGACCCATGTTGTTGATGCCGTCAGTGGGTTCGGTGAAAAACCGCGTGGTGCCTGAGGGCGTGATGACAGCATTGAGAAACAACTCGTTGGTACGGATCACAAACTGCCCGGGATTTTCTGGATCGGGTTCCCTGACCTGGGCGGCAGTGGTATAGGTGTAGCCGTAAGCAATGCCTCCCATGTCCGTTTGTCCGGCAAGCCGGTTCGTGGTGTACGCGAAAGTAGCCTGCCGACCGAAAGGATCGTCGATGGCAGTGACCCGGCCGTTGACGTCATAGACGAAGCTCCATGTCCCGGAGGGGCTGAGTGAGGTGATTGCCGCTGGATGACTGATGGCGGTGATGGCACCTTCACTGTTATGGGTGATGGTGAGCGCGGTGCCATACTTGTCGGCAATGGAGAGCAGCAGGCTGGAAGCACTCAGGCCCCCCATGGCAGGTGGCACGTCGTAAAGGCAGACGGTGCCGTCCTCCGACTCAAGCTCAAAGCGGTAGCCAAACCCCGCGATCTTGCGCAGAGTTTTGCCAGCGTTGCGGGCATTGGCGTTATAGCCTCCGCTGCCGTCGGGCGTGAAGTTCTCACCCCGCCCACCTCCTTGGATCACTTTCACGCTGCCGCTTGGGTCGACGACGAGGTAGGATGCATAACGAAGCACCCACTTGTCTCCAAAGGGCCTGACGGCAATGAGCGAATCCTGGCTGTTGTAAGTGAGAGTGAGGTTTACATCTGGTCCATAGGGGGCATCCCACCACATTGGCGTGTCCCGGACGACAAGGTTCATGTTTACTGGATTGATGCTCCAGCCAGGCATGCCGTGGCACTTGGGCCCGCAGTCGTCATCCAGATCATCCGGGTTGCGAGGCAGGCCGCAGCAGCCTCCCATGGCATCCACAGTCTCCTGGACGGACGCCAGTCTCACGCCGGCCACCGTCACCTCCTGAAAGACGGTGGCCAAGCCCGACCACTGCTTCACAAAACTGCTGGAGTCCATGGCCACAGAGTGCCCCACACGGGTGTCGTAGAGCTGCAGCCGGCCATCCTCCTCCCGGCTGAGCACGGCCACAAAGTGATTGTCACGATAATGGGCGACGAAAGGCAGCGGCAGCTCAGGCAAGGTCTGACCACTGGCACGTACCGTCTGGGCGGGGAGACCATACTCGCGAGCCAGACCCTCAAGCTCCTGAATCGTAAACCCGTGAGGACCGGCCGAGGCACGCTGACGCAACGCCTGAGACTGTTTTTCCAGCCCAAGTAGGGAACAGATTTCACCCAGCGACTTCTGCCCACAGTCCCGCAGGGCGGTCTGTTTGGCTTTCATCTGGCTCAAGGCGCGGATCCAGTAGGATGCATA
>JBGGMQ010000733.1:0-7521 GCA_041287975.1 Verrucomicrobium sp.
GTCCGGGAATGCACGTGCAGCTTGTCGTAGATGCGTTTCAAATGCACCCGCACGGTTTCGATGCTGAGGCCGAGACGTTCGGCGATTTCCTTGTTGGCCAAGCCTTGAGCCAGGAGTTCGAGGATTTCTGTCTCCCGCTTGGAAAGGTGCACCGACTCCCCAGAAGCTGACTCTGACCGCGTCTGCGGTGGCTTGTGAAAGGCCTCCACCACGCGGCGGGCAATCTCGGCGCTCATGGGAGCGCCTCCTTCACGCACATCCTGGATGGCCCGCCGCACTTCCGCAGGTGAGGATCGCTTGAGCAGATAGCCGCAGGCTCCTGCCTTCAGAGCATCGAAGATCTTGTCATGATCCCGATAGACCGTCACCATGATGACAAGGAGTTCCGGCATCTCCCGTTTGAGTCGCGCCGTGGTCTCGATCCCAGTGATCCCTGGCAGGTGAATATCCATGAGCACCACGTCAGGGCGGACGGCAGGCGCCTGCCGCAGCGCCTCCTCACCGCTGCGCCACAGGCCGACGAACTCGCAGTCAGGGGTGCTTTCCACCACCCTCTGCAAGCCCGCGCCCAGCCCTGCGTTGTCTTCCACGATGGCTACGGTTGTCATTGTTTTGAGCTGCTCAATCACGTGGCACGACGTTGGAATCTTAGGGTTTCCTCCTCAAGGGTAGAGAAAAGATGACGCGGGTGCCAGCTTCATTGCTCGTGATGTCGCACGTACCGCCCATGCCGCCCAGCCGGTCCCGCATGTTGCGCAGGCCCTCGCTCAAGCCTGTTTGAGGTTTCGCCATGCCTTTACCGTTGTCTTTGACCGCCACCTGCAGGGCATCAGAAATAACGTCCAGCTTCAGCTCCACCTCTGTTGCCGCGGAGTGTTTCACTGCATTGTTCAAGGCCTCTCGCACCGCGAGAAACAAGGCATGCCGTCGCTCAGTATCGAGCTCCAGACCGGGAAGGTTCTCTGCCACGCCCAGCCGCAGTGTAATGCCCGCCGCATCCAACAGCTCGCCTGCTGAGGCAGTGACGTACTCCACGAACGAGGCGAGCGTATCATGCCGGGGGTTCACCGCCCAGACGATCTCATCCAGCGTGCTGACCAGTTCCTGGGCCTTGGCCGCAATCACGGGCATGGCATCGCGACGTTGCTCGACCTTCGTCTCCTCGGCCGCGAGCCCGGCCAGCAGGGAGATCTCCGTGAGACTGGCCCCCAGATCATCATGCAGATCTTGAGCGATGCGCTCGCGCTCCCGGTGGCGGGAGGTCTGCGCCTCCAGCTGCAGCATGCGGGTGCGCAGTCTGGCGCGGGCAAGGACGGCCCCCACCGCACAGGCCACGGCGATGAGCGTCAAGATGGCCACGGTGCGGAACCAGAGTGTCTCCCAATAATGCGGAACCACATGAACCGACACAGACGCAGCCCCCTGGCTCCACATGCCATCGTTGTTGGCCGCCATCACCTGGAACTGGTAGCGACCTGGTGGCACGGCTTCATAAGTGGCAGTCCTTTGTGCTCCCACATCCTGCCACTCCGCATCCAGCCCCTCGAGCCGGATGCGAAAGCGGACCTTCTCCGGCGCGCTGAAGGTGAGCGAGGTGTAGCGAAACTCCAGCCGCGTCCGCCCGGGTCCTGCCCGATACGCGCCCTCTTCCCAGGGGGCGTCGACGTTACGGGCACGAACCTCCTCGACCGCGAGAAGGGGCTGCACACTGTTGATGTCCAGCCGCGAGGGCTGCACCATGGCGATGCCCTGTACCGTGGGAAACCAGAGCGTGCCATCCCGGCTGCGCCAGCCGGCGGGCTGAATGCCCCCGGTGCATTCGCTGGAGAGCAGACCATCGGCGCGGTCGATCCGGAGCCATGCGGGTTTCCTCCCTCTCCCGGTCTGTGCAATGGCCTTCAGCTCGGCTTTGGACACCCTGAAGATCCCTCCCAGAGAGCCGAGCCAAAGGTGGCCAGTGTCATCCGCGAGCACGGTGGTGAGACGAGTGTCCGGCAGCCCCTGAGCATCGGAGAAGGAGTGCTTTCCCCCTTTCCAGTACAGGTGCAGACCATCCCCCAGAGTGGCGATCCACACGGCGTTGTCCACCTTGTCCGGGAGGATGGCGGATACCGGTGCGTCGCCCAAAGTCGCGGCCTTGGTAAAGCTCCTCTCCTGCCCGTAATACAGGTCGCCGTTGCCTGTGCCAATCCACATCTGCTGACTCTCATCCAGAGCCAGTGCCGTCACCTCCTGCTGTGGCAGCCCGTGCGTGACGCCGAAAAGTTGCAGTTCATCGTCAGCCCAGACCGCCAGGCCATCTCTCCCCCCCAGCCACAGCCGCCCCTGAGAGTCGGCCACGATGGCTCGCACTCGCCGCATCAGAGGTGTACTCCTCTTCAGGGACTGGAAAGCACTGCCATCCCAGTGAAACAGGGAGCCGTTTTCCTTGGCGATCCACACTTTGCCATCGGGCCCTTCACTCATGGAAACTATCTGACGGTCCGCATCGCGGTCGATGAACGAGAAATGCTGCACCCGGCCCTGAAAAATGCGGTCGATGCCACCGCTCTTGCTGGCCGCCCACATGGCCCCGCTGCCATCCTCCATGAGTGTGAGCACCGTCCGGTCTTTCAGGCCATCGACAGTGCCCAGTGTATTTACCCGCCGGGCCCGTACCTGAAACAGCCCGCTGCCATTGGTCGCCACCCAGAGATTGTGCTCCCGGTCCTCCATGAGAGCCGTGATGCGGATGCCTTCGGGGAACTGGGGCAGCACCACGGGATTCCCATCGGTGGAAGTTTCATAAACCGCGAGCCGGTCCTCCCGGGTCCTCACCCACAGCCTACCCCGCGCATCGAGCAGCTCCAGAGACATTCCCGGAGGGGCCATCACACAGTGCTGCCAGGGCTCAGCTCGGGCAGCCCGCCCCCGCACGGTGACGTCGGTGCCGCCCTCCAGGCGACGCGGCTTCCTGCTGGGGAGGACTTGGTAGACTCCGCCGTCAAACTCAAAAAACGCCTCGCCCTGGCCTTCATCCCCGCTCCACACCTGGGTCACCGTCTGGCCCTCCTTCAGGATGGCCGTGCCGGGGCCGGACCAGATCTCCATCAGAGACTTGCCGTCCCAGCGCAGCAGGCCGCCTTGCAGGGTCTCAATCCACACCTCGCCATTCTGCAGGGCGAACAACTCCTTCGGAGGCTTTCTGCCGAACATGGCCCCTTCCTCTCCTTTGAAAGACGAGAAGCGAATGCCGTCAAAACGAACCACGCCCTCCGCCGTGGCGACCCAGAGGTAGCCATCTGCCGCCTGCACCATGGCCCGGATGTTGTTGCTGGGCAGACCGTCCTCAGACTGCCAGGAGCGCACCAGGAACTGCTCCTCACCCTCTGCTCTTTGAAGCGTTGTGACGACCAAGATCCAGGCAGTGATGATGAAGAAGTAGGGTCTCACAATCAGGCGGGCCAATGTGAGGAAACGACACCCGTGGTTTTTGAGCAAGGCCAAATCGTGACGAAAAATGTGGATCAGACACGCAAAAGCGGTGCGATTCACGTATGGATTCAAGAGTCTCTAAAGAATCTATAATTGTGTCTCGCAAATATTCACTGTCTCAGACCCCCTTTGGAACATGACTACGAATCCGCCCCAGGAGGGTTTCATCTATGTGGCCACGGGTGCGCGACACCTCGATGAAGCACGTGCTTCGGTAAAGTCACTTCGTGCGGCAATGCCTGACGCCCACGTGACGCTCTTTACGGATCTTCAGATTCAGCAGAGCCCGATGGAGTTTGACACAGTGCTGGGCATCGATCAGAGGAGCGAATCTTTCAGTGACAAGATCTTACCTCTGGCCCGCAGTCCGTATCTGAAGACGGTATACCTGGATACCGACACCTACGTTGCTGAAGATTGCCGGGAGATCTTCAAGGTGCTGGATCATTTCGACATCGCAGCAGCTCATGACCCCTGGCGGGTGGACTACGCTTACGAGACACTCCCATACGCCTTCCCCACCTTTAACACAGGGCTCATCGCCTTTCGCTCAGGGCCACAGATGGGGCAGTTTGTGGCAGACTGGCTCGACAGTCATCAGCGGCTTTTCAAGCCGAACCTGCCGGATGACAACGACCAGCCCGCCTTCCGTCATACCTTGTTCCACTCCAAATTGCGGCTGTCAGTGTTGCCGACAGAGTACAATCTCCGCACCTGGCACCCCTGTTTCATCGGCGGCTTTGGGCGGGTCAAGGTCATCCATGACCGCAACCGGCATGCCCCCGCGATAGCCCAGTTGTTGAACTCTTACCACCGCCCCAGAATCTACGGGTGGATTCCACCCAAGGTGCTGCTGTTCTACCTCTTCCAAAAAGTCGACAACATGATTCGGCGCCGGCTGAAGAAACTGGCTGCTTTAGGAAGACGGGTGAAGCAGGCCCGGTCAGACAAGGAGCCTTGCAAACCTGCCGCACCATCGCACACTCAGGTACCGCTTGGCGTTCGCAAGCTCCCCTGATGTTCTTCCTCGCTTCCTCTCTCCCGTTCGTCTCACGCACCTTGTACGCCTCCTGGCTCGCGTCACTCTGCTGGGGCATGGCAGCGCCTGCCCAGCCGCCGCCGGTCCAGGTCTTCACCAGCCCCCGGCTGGAGGCCCAGACCTCCTGGCTGGGAAACAGCTACGGAGGTGGCACACAGTGGGTGCAGCAGGACGTGCACGCCATGACCGTCATGCCAGACGGGACAGTGTTCACCAACGTGCCTTGGGATGAAGCAGGCGGCAATGCAGGCGAGTACCGTGACGGCAAACTCATCCGGTACGGCAAGCACACCCATGGCTGGGGTCACAACGGCGGTGAGGCGGTGGCTGCGAATTCCCGCTATGTCTATGTGGGAGTGCGCGTGGACAATGAAAACGGGGGGCTCAAGGACCCTGGCACCTGGCCGCCCAAAGGGTCCCGCTGGCAGGGCATTTCCCGACGGCTGAGGAGTGACCTCTCCAAAGGAGCCCCGTTCGCTGATGGCAAAGGAGGCAAGGGCGACACGCTCAAGGGCTCCTTCCTGGTGGTGGCGGAGGTCCCGGACAAGGCGATGCAGAGCCTTCCAGGCATCGCTGCCAGTGAGAGCCGGTTGTACGTGGCGGATCCTCACAGCTCCCAGATCAAGGTTTATGATGCGGAGACCCTGCGACCCACGACCTCGTGGATGATCCGACGGGCCGGACCTTTGACACTGGACGCTACTGGCACGCTGTGGATGCTGGAGCGCGCCGAAGGAAACTCCCCGGCCATGCTGGTCCGGTTTGATGCCAAGGGTGAGGAGCAGGTGCCCTTGCTGCTGCCCGGAGACATTCAACCCGTGGCATTCTGTCTCACCGCCGACCATCGCGTGCTGGTGGCGGATGAGGGCCCCAGCCAGCAGATCGTGATCTACACGCTGAAGGAAGACCAGGCGCTGGTCGAGACAGGTCGTTTCGGCGAACCCGGCGGCATCGTCAGCGGGGTGCCGGGGGCTTTTGCAGATCGCAAACTCAACGGCGTGCGCGCCCTGGGCACGGACGTGAATGGCAACCTGTACCTGGCCCATGCCGCCCAGAGCGGGGGCGGCAGCACAGTGCTGGAGAGCTACCGCCTCGCCGAGGGCACGCTGAACTGGCGGCTCCTGGGCCTGACCTTCGTGGACATGGCCGACATCGATGCCGGCAGCGAAGTGGATGCCTTTACCAAGGAGGAGCATTTCCGGCTCGACTACTCACGCCCGCCCGGCAGCGAGTGGAGTTATGCGGGCTATACCCTCAACCGCCTCAAGTACCCGCAGGACTCCCGGCTGCACCTCTGGTCGGGTGGAGTCTGGGTGCGACATCTGGGTGGGCAGCGGATCCTGTTTGTGAATGACATGAATGCCCAGTGGCTGCAGGTGTTTCGTTTTTCTCCGAAGACAGATGGCGAAACGGCCATTCCTTCGGGTTTGTTTGCCAGGCAGTTCATCAAAAACACCCATGCACCTGCCAGCAAGAACTGGCCTCCCCACCAGCCTGCCAAAGGGGCCTGGATCTGGCGCGACAGTAATGGGAACGGAGCTTTTAACCAGGACGAATACTCTGCAAGCAATGACAGCAAGGATGTGCCAGCCGCCCAAGGCTGGTGGGTGGATCGCGAGGGCGGCGTGTGGCTGGCGACTGAAACCCTGGGCATCCGTTATTTCCCCTTCCAAGGGCTTGATGCCCGGGGAAATCCGTCCTGGGATTTTGCCAAAATGCAGACTTTCCCCCACCCCATGGAGTTTCGCGCCGTGAAACGCCTGCGTTACCTCGCGGAGACAGACACGCTGTATCTCGGCGGCACTACGGCTGACGACGCGAACCAGCATTGGAAGCCCATGGGCCCCGTACTGGCACGCTATGATGGCTGGCTGAAGGGAGAGAAGGCGAAGGTCAAGGCGTGGCAAACCGTGCTGCCGTATGTGAAAGGGTCGTCAGGACACGAGTCCTGTGAGCCCATGGGGTTTGATGTCGCGGGGGAGTATATTTTTGCACCCTACACTGGTGCGGCGAAGACGCAGGGGACCAGGACAGGCCGCGTGGAGGTGTTCCGGACGCAGGACGGAAGCTCCGTAGGCCATCTGGAACCCGACAAGGTGACGGTGGGCGAGGTCGGGCTGCAGGACCTGCGCGAAACACTCACCGCGCATCGAAGGGCCAACGGGGAGTATCTTGTGCTCATTGAAGATGACTACCGGTCGAAGGTGGTCATGTATCGCTGGAAGGGAGAGGCTGCAAAACCGTAGTCGTCGATTCGTCGAGGAGCTGGATCTTTAATCCCGCGTGGGAGCAGAGAGAGTGGCGGCGTTGCTCATCGGTTGTGAATCTCGTCTTTTGTCCCTTCAGCATGGAGCAGCAATATCCGCCTCACCTCCGTAATGGCCTGCGGGTTCTGATGCGCGCCGTGGTGCGAGGGAACGACCAGTTCACTCTGCGTACCCTCCATGTGGCTGCTCCAGTACGGGACAATGCCGTCTGAACTCACCGGCTTGGTGTGATCCTTGTTCCCACCCTTGCCGCGGTCCTCGATGATGGTGTGATACGGGAAAGCTCTTTGGACTCGGGCGACATCTTCGTCTGCTCCGGCGGCTTGCCAAAGAAGTGCTTCCAGAGGGAGTCGCCCGTGTCTGTGATCAACAGCCGACCGATGCAGCCCCCCATGCTGTGGCCGATAACGACCATCTTCTTTTTGAGAGGCGGCAAAAATGGTGTGGCATCGTCTTGAGAGAAATCATAGAGGAAGCCCTTTCAAAGCGGGAGGTTCATGAAACAGCCTGTCAAGGCACGGATCTAACCTCTGGAGGCGGTGGCACATCAAACCCAGGCCGGTCCACCCGGATGATGCTGGAGAAGTCCTTGCCGCTGGGATCTGCGCCACGGGCTGCCTCATTGATCCTGGCGCGCGCACGAAGTTCGTGGAAGGCAAGGCCACCTGTGACGAAAGCACCACGCTCGTAGAGCATCTCGTCGCCCTTGCCATTCAGAAGGATGCGCCAGTCCCACGGGGA
>JBGGMQ010000734.1:0-2730 GCA_041287975.1 Verrucomicrobium sp.
TTGCTTGGGCCTTCTTCGCCGGCCAGCTGTCCTTTTGAGTTTCGTCGAGCCGCCCACGGATCTCCTGCTGCTCTTTCTGAAGAGCCGACAGGCGTGCATCAATCGGGCTCTTATTCACCTTAAGAGACACTATCTCATCAAGATCCAACCCCGCTTCGGCCGCATCCTTGTTCGCCTTTTCACGGAAGTTTCTATACTGCGTCTCCAAGTTGGCCATTTGCGCAGCGACGTTGTTGATCTTCGCGATACGAGACAGGTGATCCTTTAGCGCCTCCGACTCTTGCTTGATCTTTGTCTCACAGTCAATGATCTGCTTGCGGACCTCATCCATCCGCTCTGAGACCGACTTAAGTGCGGCCGCTTCAGCCTCAGTTAGAGCTGGCGGCGCCTTCGGACGAAGCGCATCATGCGCGCTTATCTCCGCTTCCTTTAGCTTGATACGGTTCTCGATCGCTTCAGCGGCTGGCGCGCTGCTGCGGAGCTCCAAATCAACAATACCGGCATTGAGCTCGCGAAGCTGGCTGCGCAGAATCTGGATAGTCTGGTCGATCTGGCCAGCCCGCTTGTCGAGCAGTTCATCCAGCGTGTCCGAGTTCAGCCGCTCTTCATCCGGCACCCAGGAAAAGATTACTTGCTTCAGTTCTTGGTCAAATGCGGAGCTCTCACCGGTGCGCAATTCATTGCACACTCTTTCTATATAAGACTGGGGCAGGTACTTGACTCGCTCCACCGCGGATGAAGGCACGTGCTCATCTAAGGCGATCGTGGAAGATTTGCCGTCATGCCAAGTTATGGTTGCTCTAAAATGGCTGGCAAGGTCCCGCTTCGAATGACGAAACTTTTCAGGCGAAGGGAACGAAAAGAATTCCTCGTTCTTCGACATTCCCAGAAGCCCTATGACGTCGGCAAGCGCGCTCTTGCCACTACCCTTGTTTCCGATGATCGCAATGAGATCAGGATTGAGCACCAGCTTGGTTCCATCGAACCAATGTTCCGTTAGGGAAGATCCGGGGATACGAGCGACTTCAATTGAGCGGATATACTTGGTTGGATTTGCCTGAAGACGCTCAAGCTTTGCGGGCATCCTGCCCAGAAATGACCTCGCCGCGGGCTCGTGCAGTAGCTGTAGGACCCCTTCGAACGTTGTATCTGCTTTAACCCAGCAAATGGTGCCACTTGGATAGTTACCATAGTCTTCGATCTTGTGGGCATCACTGCCACACAACGTCGGCTTGCATTTCGACCCTAGCGTCTTGAAAAAGTTCTCGATGAACGCCTTGTTGGCATCCGTTTCTCGATTGAGAAAGAGATCGACACTGCGAGGATTGCGAGTCTCAAAGATGTGGGCAGACTGCATGAAGTAGTTGTCGGCGTGCGGGTGCGTCTTCCAGTCGAGTTTCTCCAGTCCGTCAGAGGTGTCATACGGCATCACGATCACTCCAGCTTCAGCTGGAATGGCTTTCAAGGCGCGTTTAAGGCAGGTACGCTCGACCTCGGCGGTGGTGCTGCCAAGCCGCAATAGATGGTCATCGTCAAGCGTAGCAGGATCGGCAAAACCGTGGTGTTTGGCCTTTGACGGATCGAGCGTACGGGCGAAGTCCCGCAGTGCATCATCTGAAAGCGGCCGATCGAAACCACTGATCTTAAGGCCGCTCTTGAAATCTGCTAATTCCTGAATTGTCAGGCCATCGGATAGCAATACGTGCACGTTTAGCCTGTGCTCCGTCGGCGAGTCAACGCGCAGTTCCATCCCCGGGAAGACGGCCTTAGTAAGTTTCACGTCGGGAAACTCATCCAAGAACTTGAGCAGCGAGATGTAACCATCAAACGTCCAGTAGTCCATGATCGCGAATGCCGCGACATCAGACTCGTTGATCCGCGCTACTAACTTCTTGAGAGCAGCAACCTTTTCGTCGGAGTCCATCGCTGCAAAGCGTTGGCTATTCCAGTGGAAAGAAGCGGGTGTGTGAATGTGTAAGTCCCACTTCCGCCAATATGATCCTATCGGAGAGTTCACCTCTCCCCCTTTCTTGTTCGCAGTTACTCATGCGGGAAGTGCTGGCACCGAGCCACCCTCACCCTCAACTGAAAGCCCATCAATCTCCTGCAGCGATTTTCCCGCGATCCCCTGCAGTTCCCCGTACATCCCCACCGTCGCTTCCATCACGCGGGCGATCTGTTCCTCGCGCTTGGCCCACTGCTTGAGGATGACCTTCTTCTCCTTCGCCAGGTCTTCGCCCATGCTGGAGAACGCCTCGACGATGGCCTGCACGCGGAGGCGGAACTTGGGGCCGGTGAGGTAGTGGTACATCATTTCCATCTTGGTCTGCTGGCCTTAGCCGGTCTGGCGGGCGCAGTGGACTTCGATGAGCATGTGGCGGAGCGACATCGCCATCGGCAGGACGGCGCGGGGGTGGACGACCCACACGCCGTCAATCTGGTCGAACGTCTCGACGCCGTCGGGCAGGACGGCGGAGACGATGACGGCGATCTCGGCCTTGGCCTGACGCTGGTCTTCGCGGAGTTTGCCCAGCCAGCCGTTGGACCAGTTCTTGGTGCGCTTGGATTCCCAGAGGATGGTGCCGCACGCGACGCCGGTGGGCATCATGACGCGCTGCACGATGTCGCCGCCGTGTTCGCCCTTGGGGACGGGCGTGACGGTGTCGGGCGGAAACTTGCCGGCAAGGACGGATTCGAGCTGGAGTTCGAGGGCCTCGCCCTGCAATTGCT
>JBGGMQ010000735.1:0-13535 GCA_041287975.1 Verrucomicrobium sp.
AGTGGTCGAAGAAGGCTTCGATACCACCTTGCCCACCGCCCGGATATACGATGGACTGGAGGTCTATCGCGAACTGCTCGACAAAGACGGCAAGGCGGTTGAGAAGCTCAAAGTGGGGGAAGGAGCCACCATCAGCCTGCGGGTGAGGAATATCAGCGGTGAAAGCCTGCAAAACCTCGCCGTGCTGGACCTCCTGCCCGGTGGGTTCGAGGTGGAACCCAACGCCCTGCGCCCCGGCATGGGCACTGTGCCCGGTGCGGACTATGTGGACGTGCGCGAGGACCGGAACGTCTTCTTCTGCTCCCTGGACAAGGGGGCGGTGAAGACCTTCACCTACCGCATCAAACCCGTGGCTGCCGGTACCTTTGTGATTCCCCCGGTCTTTGCCGAGGCGATGTATGACAAGGCCATCAAAGGCCAGGGCATGGGCGCAAAAGTGACAGTGGAGTGAGGAGAAGGAGTTGTATGTACGACTGGAGACGGATGAGTGAGGTGGAGCGGCGGGAGGCGTTGTGCCTTCGAAAGCAGTTGGAACGCCCCCGCCACGGTCCACCTCACAGGCGAAGCTACGGTGCAGGCCAGTGGATGCTGACGGCTGCCTGTTTCGAACATCAGTCCATCATTGGGAAGAATGCAGAGCGCATGACGAATTTTGAGGACGAGTTGATTTCGTCATGCGCTGCAGCCGTCAATCAGGTGCTGGCATGGGTGGTGTTGCCTAATCACTATCATGTGCTGGTCCAGTCTGATGATGTCCGCCTTGTCTTGGCGGCAATGGGCCGGTTGCATGGGAGAACTGCCTTTCTCTGGAACGGAGAAGATGATCTCCGTGGTCGGCAGGTTTGGTTCAGATGTGTGGAGACGCTGATGAAGAGTGAAAATCATTTCTGGGCGACGATGAACTACATTCATCACAATCCCGTGAAACATGGGTACGCGGGAAAATGGATGGATTGGCCGTACAGCAGCGCTTCTGAATACCTTGAGACTATTGGGCAAGAGGAAGCGGCGGCTCTGTGGAAAATGTACCCTATCAAAGAATATGGAAGAGGTTGGGATGAGTGAGGATGAAATACAGCCGACTAAAGTCGGTACTCCAACCCTGATTTCCAACTGCCTAGGAACGAGCAGCGTCGGAGGCATTGTTGGAGTACCGACTTTAGTCGGCTCAGGTAAGTATCCCCTCCTCCGCCTCCTCATCCGCATCACCCTCTTCCTCCTCGCCCTCGCGCTCCTCACCTACCTCATCCTCCCCAAGCCTGAACTCTACCCAGCTCATACCACGTTCTCCCGCCAGGTCTTTGACCGCGAGGGAAATCTCATGCACCTGACGCTCACGGACGATGGCAAGTACCGCGTCCACACGCCTCTCGCCGAATTCAGCGCGGATCTCATCGCGGCGACGTTGCGGCATGAGGACCAGCATTATTTCACCCATCCCGGGATCAATCCGGTGTCGCTCTTGCGCGGCACCTGGGGCATGCTGACGGGGACGCGGCTTGGCGGCGGGTCCACCATCACCATGCAGTACGCGAGGTTGCGGTTCAATCTGCAAACACGCTCGATCTTGGGCAAGATGGTGCAAGTGGGCCGGGCGCTTCAGTTAGAGCGGCACTATTCCAAACAGGAGCTCCTTGAAGCGTATCTCAACCTCGCTCCCTATGGCGCGAATGTGGAAGGCGCAGGCGCGGCGAGTCTCCTGTGGTGTGGCAAGCCGGTGCATGAAGTCTCCCTCCGGGAAGCGGTGTCGCTGAGCGTCATCCCACAAAGCCCTTCCCGCCGAACCCCTAAAACCAAGGAAGACAACACCAAGCTGGCGGCGGCGCAGTTTCGTCTTTTCCAGCAGGTTCAGTCCGAGCGCGGACTGCGTGCGGATCCTCTGGATGGCACGTTCACGTTGCGACCGGAGACGCGCGTCCCACGTGAGGCTCCGCATCTGTCCCGTCGTCTGCTCGCGGAAACAACCGGAGGTGAGGTGAAGTCGCTCATCGACCTCAACCGGCAGCGCACCGTTGAAGAGGCGTTCGCGGATTTCATCGGTCGTAAGAAGGAAGTGGGCATCTCCAATGCGAGCGCGCTGCTGGTGCATGCGCCGAGCCGCGAGGTGCTGGCCTATGTGGGCTCCAGCGCCTTTCTCAATGACACGATTCAAGGTCAGGTGGATGGCGTGACGGCACGACGTTCTCCCGGGTCGGCGTTGAAGCCCTTCATCTACGGGCTTGCTTTGGACCAGGGGCTGATTCACCCGCGCTCGCTGCTGCGGGATTCTCGCGTCAGCTTTGGGGAGTACAATCCGGAGAACTTCGACCGTGGCTTTGCCGGGCCCATCTCCGCCTCGGAGGCGCTCTATCGCAGTCGCAATATTCCAGCGGTGGCTCTGGCCCAGAGGCTCGCGGCACCCGGATTGTACGGGTTTTTGAAACAAGCAGACGTGGCGTTGCCCAAGCCTGCGGAGCACTATGGACTGTCTCTGCCGCTGGGCGGAGGCGAGGTGACGATGGAGGAGCTGGCGGGGTTGTATGCGCTGCTGGCGGATGACGGTCGCCCCCGTCCGTTGCGCTACTTCGCAGGGGAACCCGCCGCAGCCGCATTACCGGAGCCGCTCCTTTCCCAGGAAGCTTGTTTCCTCGTGCGGGAGATGCTCACGCTGCGTGAGGGGGATGACCCCTCCTTCGACGATGCGGAGGTGAAGTGGAAGACGGGCACCTCGCACCGCTTTCGCGACGCCTGGGCCGCGGGCATGCGTGGGGAGTATGTGCTGATCGTCTGGATCGGGAATTTCAATGGCAAGGCCAATCCAGCCTTCGTGGCCCGCGAGTGTGCGGCGCCTCTGCTCTTCGAGACGTTTCATCGCCTCAACCTGCCGCTGAAAAAGACACCGCCGCCTGCGGGAGTGGAGCGGGTGGAGTTGTGTGCGGTTTCGGGCCAGTTGCCTACGCCCCATTGCGAGCACCGGCTCCATGGCTGGTTCATGCCCGGGGTCTCGCCCATTGCGCCTTGCGACATCCATCGTGAGGTCTTGACCGATCCCGCCACGGGTCTGCGCGTGGCGCGTGACGATGGCACCCGCACCCTGCAGCGGCAGGTCTATGAATTCTGGGCACCTGATTTGCTGGAGATGTTCCGGCAGGCCGGAGTGCCCCGCCGCGAGCCTCCCACACTTGAGGCAGGAGCGTCTTCCCTGCTCTCAGGGGACAGTCGGTCTGCACCCCGCATCGTATCGCCGAAGAGTGCCCTGGTTTACACGTTGCGCGCCAGCGATACCAAACACAAGACGATCTCGCTCGTCGCCGAGACGGCGGCGGGGGTGCGTAAGTTGTACTGGTTCGCCGGGCAGCAATTTCTCGGGGCGACAGAGCCGACGCAGCCGATGTCCTGGTCCCCGCAGCCGGGGCGCTGGACCGTCCAGGTGATGGATGATCGCGGCCAGTCCTGTGCCTGCCAGGTGCGGGTGGAGATGGTGGAGTAGTCCGGCAAACTACTGCACGGATTCCGCGAGGCTCGTCATGGAGGCCTTCATATCCGGGGGACCGTAGGCCGAGGTGCCTGCTACAAAGAGGTTCGCTCCGTGCTTCTTCGCGATGGGGGCGGTGGTGACGTAGATGCCGCCATCCACTTCGAGGTGATACTTGAGGCCATGGGCTTCGCGATACTCGTGGGCCGCGGCCAGCTTGGGCATGGTCTCGCTCTCCATGAAAGGCTGACCTCCGAAACCGGGCACCACGGTCATGATCAGCAGCAGGTCGATGATGTGCAGGTAGGGGATCGCTGCCTCAAAAGGGGTCGCAGGATTCAGCACCAGTCCGGCACTCAATCCCGCAGACTTGATGCGTTGCAGGGTCGCCAGCACGGAGGTGTCGTACTGTGCCTCCACATGCACGCTGATGTTGCCCGCACCGGCTTTGACAAAGCGGTCGAGGAAATGGTCCGGGCGCTGGATCATGAGGTGCACGTCCAGGAACAGGGAGGTGTTCTTCCGCACGGCGGCGATCATCGCGGGGCCGAAGGAGATGTTGTCCACGAAGTTGCCGTCCATCACGTCCAAGTGCAGCCATTGGGCCCCGGCATCTTCGGCGCGTTTCACTTCCGCAGCGACATTGGCGAAATCGGCGGCGAGGAGGGAGGGGAGGATGAGCGGGGTGTGACAGTCCATGTGCCCGCCAGTATGCGCGGGGTTGCGGGCTTTTCAATTTTCAAACCAACAGTGGGGCGTGACTCCTGCGTCGCCGCTCATTTCATTGCGCAAAGCGGCGATCGGAGGCACGTTGGCGCGTGGATCTGGCATACAATTTTCAAGAAATCCCCGGGGACGACCATTTCATGCGCGAGGCCCTGCGTCAGGCGCGGAAGGCGGCGCAGCAGGATGAGGTGCCTATCGGGGCGGTGATCGTGCAGGAGGGGCAGATCATTGCCCGGGCCTGGAATCAGGTGGAGACGCTCAAAGATGCCACGGCCCACGCGGAAATGATCGCCCTTACCCAGGCGCAGAGCGCCATGGGCGACTGGCGGCTCAATGAGTGCGACCTGTACGTGACCAAGGAGCCCTGCCCCATGTGTGCGGGGGCCATCATGCACTGCCGCATCCGTCGCGTGATCTTTGGCTGCCCCGACCTGAAAGGCGGCGCGGCGGGAGGTTACTGGAACCTTTTGCAAGCCCCGAACCTGAACCACCGCTCGGAAATTGTCTCTGGTGTGCTCGGGGAGGAATGCGTCGAGGTGCTGAAGGGATTCTTCAGGGATGCGCGGGCCCGGCGGGCGAGCGGACTTTCTCACAAGAAAGGCATCGCTGAGCCGTTGTCAGAGTAGGTACGTGAAGCTTGGGTGAAGATCCGGTGAAAAGGGTGTGAACCGCGACTTCCGCGTTGCCAAAACCCTCAATGCACCGTTAGGTTTCTCCCATGGCACCGGAAAAATCCGCCCGCTACTGGCAGTCCGCAACAAGGCGTCTGGCCCGGTTCGTCAATCTCGGCTGGTGGCTGGAGAACTGGCTCACCTGGATCATGGCTGCCGCTCTAACGGGGGCTGTCTCCGTATTGCTCGTGCGTTGACTGTGGGCTTCGCAATTGTCCTGGGTCTGGATCGGCCTAAGCAGTGTCGTTTTGCTGGGGGGAGCGGTGGCTTGGTTTCGTGTGCGAGGACGCTTTGAATCTGAAGACGTGGCTCGCGTGCGCCTGGAGGATGCGCTGGGGCTGAAAGCCCGGCTGACTGCCGCAGCCGCGGGTGTGGGTGACTGGCCTGCCCGACCCGATCAAATGGCCCGCACTGTCCTGTGGCGCTGGCAGCGGCCCGCGATCATGCTTGGCCTTGCGGTGGCCATGCTCGCGCTTGCGGTGTGGATGCCCATGCAATCCCGCGCTGAGGCGAAGAAACGAGTCATCGAAAAGCCTTCTGCCGTCAAAGAAGTGGAGCAGTGGGTGGAGAATCTCCGCAAAGAACAAGCGGTGGAGGAGGAGTCGCTCAAAGAGGTGGAGAAGAAAGTCGCCGAGCTGCTGCAGCGTCCTTCCGAGAACTGGTATGAACACGGCAGTCTGGAAGCTGCGGGCAATCTTAAGGAGCAGACCTCCGAGATGCTGCGCGAGCTTTCTGAGAATCTTTCTGACGCTGAGCGTGCGGCCTCTGCCCTGCAAGCCGCAGGCGATGCCTTCCCGCAAGAGGCGAAAGATGCCGTGGGCGGCGAACTCGCCAGTGCGGCCCAAGGGCTCAAGACGGGCGGCATCAAGCCCAATGAACAATTGCTGAAGCAACTCCAGCAGATGGCGGGGGCTCAGGGAATGGGCCAGCTCACCAAGGAGCAGCTCGAACAGCTCGCCAAACAACTGCAGCAGAATGCCCAGGCGCTGCAGGAGGCACTGGCGAATTCCCCTGAACTCAAACTTACCGAATGCCGCGGTTGCAAGCCTGGTGAAGGGGACAAGGAAGGTCCTGGCAAGGGGGGCATTGATCGCGGTCCCGGCACTGCCGCGCTGACTTTCAAACAAGACGAGACGAATCTGGACACGAAGAAGGCGGAGAGTCTTGCCTCACAGATCGACATCAGTCGTCTGGCTCCTGGCGATGTCATGGGTGTGCAGAATGCGCAGCATGAAGTGGACAAGAACAGCTACTCGGGCCCCCGGCAGAGTGGAGGCATTCAGAATGCAGGCGATGGCGGGGCGGCGGTGTGGCAGAATTCGCTGCTGCCCGGCGAACGGGAGGCGTTGAAGCGTTATTTCAAATGACCCAATGTCCTCCACCTGGCTACCACCTGGAAATGGGGCTTTGGGCGGTAGAGCTCGTGGTGCTTGTTACATTTGCTGTGCGCTGTTTTCGCAGCCTGAGTCGTCGCCAGCCGTGGATATCCTCACAACTTTTACTGATCTTTGCAGCGTTCTCCATTCCGATCACGATCGCCTGGCTGCGACTGGATCAGCTCTATCAGCGGCCATCTTTCCCGGATGTGGAGTACGCGAGGGCCAGGCTTTGGGAAATCCAGTTCATGTTCATTCTTGGAGCCTTCAAACTCACCTGCATGGTGCTCATGCACAGCATCGCCTGGCTCGTGAGCCCCCGGTCTGGTCACAATCCCCCACTTTCGGACAATCTGAATCCAATCCCTCAATGACTCCCATCCAACCCATCACGGATCAAGAAGCCTCCCAGGCTGCGGCTTCCATCGGAACGCTCCGGGCCACCTTGCAAACTGTCCTGTTCGGTCAGGAGGCCTTGATCGACCACGTCATTGTGGGCTTGCTGGCACGCGGCCACCTTCTGCTGGAAGGTCTGCCCGGTCTCGGTAAGACGGAGTTGGTGAAGGGGTTGGCGAAGGCGCTCAGCCTTCAAGCCAAGCGTTTGCAGTTCACCCCGGACTTGCTGCCAGGTGACATCACCGGCAACCCCATGCTGCAGGAGACGCCCGAAGGCCGGCGCTTTGTGTTTCAGCCGGGGCCCATCTTTGCCAACCTGGTGCTCGCCGATGAAATCAACCGTGCTTCGCCCAAGACCCAGTCCGCTCTGCTGGAAGCCATGCAGGAGCGTCGCGTGACCGTGATGGGCGAGTCCCACACTCTGCCCTCGCCCTTCTTTGTGCTGGCCACGCAGAACCCGATTGAACTGGAGGGCACTTATCCGTTGCCCGAGGCTCAGCTGGACCGCTTTCTCTTCAAGCTGGAGGTCAAAAGCAATGATGCGGAGACGCTGGAGAAGATCGTCATGCATCGTGAGATCGGTGTGGAGCCGGAGGTGAACACTGTGATGGATGCAGATACCTTGAACTCGCTGCTGGATCTCACCCGGCGAGTCTTCATGCCCCAGCCGGTGGCTAATTTCATCGCCCGCCTGGTGAAGGCCACCCATCCTGGAGAGCCTCATGCTGGGGGGGTGAAGTATGGAGCCAGCCCTCGTGCAGCGCTCGCGTTGGCAGCCGCCTCTAAAGGCCGCGCCCTCACAGAGCAACGGCTCAATGCGAGCTATGAAGACGTGCGCGCCGTCGCTCCCGCCGTGCTGCGGCACCGCCTGCTGCTGGATTATGGTGCGAAGTTGGAGGGCTTGACGCCCGACCTCATTGTCGCCCGTCTCATCGAGCAGATTCCAGCGCAGGACAAGCCGCTGCCCACCAGCCTGAAGGCGGCCAAGATTTGACTTCAATCTGACTCCGCCTCCTTCCGGTACGGCGATCCTGACCGTTGGTTCCCGGCGGGGTCAAAGTTCCCGGGGCCTCTGCAGATATCGCTCTTTCCTTCTGCCTCATCATCCTTTCCCATGATTCGCAAGCTCTTCCGTCCTCTGCTGCTGCCCTTGGGGCTGTGCTTACAGCTCCAAGCCGGGACCACCTTCACGCCAGCCGTAGACCCTGCTGCCAATGTCCGCATTGAAATCCAGAGCTGGCTGGAAACCTGTCCGCAATACGGCATGGTGCCCCTGAAGGTTCGCATCCATAACGGTGGCAACAAAGCGCAGACATGGAAGGTGAAGGTGGGCAATGGCAACGGTGGGGCGGGATCGATGCTGCTGGAAACCAAGGTGACCGTGGAGGCTGGAAAGGAAGGCTCCGCAAAAATCTACGCACCGGTCACCGTCCCCACGGACAGCGGCTATTACTATGGCAGTGCCGAGGTGATGGTGGAGGGGCCCGCCATCACCAATCAACACGCCGGGAACATTCACAGCAACTCCTCCGGTTACCGGAACAACTCCACGGAGTTCATCGGCATGGGCAAAAAGCTCTCCTCGAAAGGGTGGAGTGCCTTGCGTGATCGAGTGAAGGAAAACAAGAGTTCGTCCTCCGCTGAACTCATCGGCAGTGAACTGGACATGGCAGGGGCTCCGGATGACTGGCGGGGCTATTCAGGTCTGGCACAGCTCTGGCTGGACGCGGGCGAGTGGATTACTCTCGACGAGAATGTCAAGGGAGCCATCCTCGACTGGGTCGCGATGGGCGGGCGGCTCTTTGTGCTGAACGCTGGCGCGCTCGGGCCGGATGTGCGCGATGTGTTCCCCATGCTCACCGGCGAGGTGGAGAGCATCGGCAAGCTCCGCCATGGTTCAGGTGAGGTGGAGACTTTCGCCTGGGATGGCAAGACCTTCCCGCTGCAGGCAGTGTTTCAGCGGGTGCAGAAGGCGGGAGAAACCAGCCTTGGTCAGAAGCTGGATGACTATGACGGCAAGTGGCTGCTCAAGGACAAGGTGGGCGAACTGACCCTGCGGTCCGGATTGATCTTCGGCTTCATTGTCATCTTTGGCCTGCTGGTTGGTCCCTTGAACCTTTTCTGGCTTGCAGGCGCCAAGCGGCGGCACCGCTTGTTCTGGACCACGCCGGCTCTTTCACTGGCTGGCAGCGCCCTGTTGGTCGCACTGATGATCTTGCAGGACGGCACGGGGGGCTCCGGAGCCCGCATGGTTCTGGTCACCTTGCTGCCAGAGCAGAAAAAACTGGCTGTCACCCAGGAGCAGGTGGCTCGCACGGGTGTGCTTATCGGAGGCACGTTCCCGGTGGCTGAGGCCGGATGGATGCTGCCTCTGGACCTGGACAATGAACAGCGGGGTGGGTATAACTCATCTGATCGCGGCCGGGCCTCCTTCTTCGACGACGGGCAGAATCGCTGGGGGGACTGGTTCTCCAGCCGCTCCGTGCAGGGGCATTTGCTCCGCTCTGTCCGTCCCTCACGTGCCTCAGTGGAGTTGTTTCCTGATGCGGATCCGACTGCGCCTCCCTCCGTAGTGTCCAGTGTGGAGGTCTCCCTCGCCAAGCTGTTCGTGGTGGATGACGCCAGCCGCTACTGGGTGGCGGAGGATGTTGGCACCGGTGAGAAAAAGGTGCTGCGCCCGGCGACCAAGAATGACTATCAGGCGTGGCTCCGCTCAAGGGTGCAGGATCTGGCAGGTCCCGTGATCCAGCATTCCATCAATGAGATGAAGGCCAGGCCGGGCACCATCTTCGCGGAGGCGGCGGACCCTTCCAGGCTGGCGGTTCCCACGCTCAACGCCATCCGCTGGAATGACAATGTCGCGCTCATCGCGGGCCGGTATGTGAAGCGCTCTTAGAATCGCTGAATCCTCCTCACGCCCTGACCCCATTTCTTGACCTTCTGCTTTTCATCCCTCCATGGAAACCACTGATCCCGTCTCCGCTCCGGTAGCGCCTCCGCCCATACCCACGGCTGATCTGCCGGAAGGCCGGTCCCCTGAGTTCGGCACGGCGCCCGTTTCCAGCATCGTGCCCAGCTGGGTGACGGCTCCGACCCTGCCTCCGCCGCCACTACCCGAGTGTCTGGTGGAGGTGCGGCACCTGCATCGCGTTTTTGACAACGTGCATGCAGTTCGAGATCTTAACTTCGACATCCGCCGGGGGCAGGTGGTGGGGTTCATCGGAGCGAATGGTGCGGGCAAGACGACCACCATGCGCATCATGGCCACGCTTGACTCCCCCACGAGCGGGACGGTCAAGGTGGCGGGGGAGAATGTCATGGAGCGGCCCGAGAAGGTGCGTCGCCTCATCGGCTGGATGCCGGACCACTTCGGCACTTACTCGTGCATGACCGTGTTTGAGTACCTCGACTTCTTTGCCCGTGCCTACGGGTTCAAGAAAGCGGAACGCAGGGCCCGCGTGGAGGAGGTCATGGACTTTGCGGATCTCCTCGTGCTGGCAGACCGGCCCATGAACAAGCTCAGCAAGGGCATGGGCCAGCGCCTCTGCTTTGGCCGAATGTTGCTTCCTGATCCGGAGTTCATGATCCTGGATGAACCGGCGGCGGGCCTTGATCCCAAGGCACGCCTTGAGTTCAAGAACCTCGTGCGGCTGCTCGCACAGCGGGGCAAGACGCTTTTCATCAGCAGCCACATCCTCAGTGAACTGGGCGAGATGTGCGACACCCTCCTCTTCATCGATGGGGGCCAGCTCGTCTATCACGGCGCTGCCGACGCCCTGCGTCGCGGCACTGGCAAAAACGCCGCCACAGGTGACTCCCAACTCCTGGTGGACATCACCGTCCTCGCTGAGGTGGAGCAGCTCTACCAGTGGGCCACCCTGAATCCTGGCTGGTCTCTCATCGAAAAACGCCGCGACGGTGCCCGCCTCGCTGTCGCCAGCGACGACCCCCAACTCCTCGCCGCCGGCCTCAAGAAGATGGTCAACGAAGGCATCCCCGTCGTGGAGTTTCATCGCGAGGTGCGACGGCTGGAGGATGCGTTTGTGGACATGCTGAAGAAACCCCAGTAGCCAGTGCGTCAGCACGTCAGTGCATCAAGGAATTGGAAATGAAAGGAAACTGAGACATGCCAGAGTTTGAAAGAGATCAGAATGCGCCCACGAAGAGACTCGTGAAGTCTTATCGTGACTTGGAGCTGTATAGAAGGTGCTTCCGGTTCCAGCAGTCCATTTTCAAGCTGACCACTCGGTTTCCGGCAGAGGAGAAATACTCCCTGACCGATCAGGTTCGCAGGAGTTCCAGATCGGTAGGAGCGAACGTCGCTGAGGCATGGTCCAAGCGCAGGTATGTGGCGCATTTTCTGAGCAAGCTGACTGATGCTGATGGCGAACTCCAAGAAACCATGCACTGGCTGCGCACGGCGTATGCCTGCAAATATCTGATCAAGGCCGACTGCGAGGCGCTCGCCGCGGAATGCCGCGAGCTTGGGCGCATGCTCGGAGCGATGATCGCCAATCACCATCGCTTCTGCCCAACACCTCCGCGAGACAAAGACTGACGCACTGACGGCACTCTCCTGGACCGTCTCCAATCCGAAAGACTCTCTATTTAAATGAACGCTCCCGCACCCGCACTCCCAACTCCTGACTTCTCAGACTGGCTCAGCCCCATTCTGGTGAAGGAACTTCGGCAGGGACTCAAGACGAAGGCCTTCGTTTCCATCTTCATCCTGGTGCAGGTGGTCATGATTCTGCTGGTGGGGATGCAGCTGCTGGCGCTGGCTAATGGCGGTTCGAGGAGCACGATGCAGTCGTTTGACGGGTTCTTCTGGGCCTTTGTCTGGATCCCATTGATTGTGCTGATGCCGGCGCGGGGATTGATGACGGTCAGTGAAGAGGTGAAAGCCAACACTCTGGATCTGGTGCAGTTGACCCGGATGAGCGCCTTTCGCATTGTGTTGGGCAAGTGGGTGGCGCTGGTGGCGCAGTCGGGGCTGCTGGTGGCGGCCATTCTGCCGTATGCGGTGCTGCGCTATTTCTTTGGCCAGGTGAATGTCATAACGGATCTGGTGGCGATCGTGTTGCTTCTTGCCTTCTCATTCATCATGACCGCTGGGACTATCGCGTTGTCCAGTGCTCCGCTGGTCTTCCGGATCCTGGCGCTGGTCGTGGGTGTGCCCGGGATGTTCATTTTGGGCGTGTCATCTCTCTTCGCCCGCGGCGTCATGGGCATGTCAAGCGGCCCGATCACCAACAACACGGGTTGGGACACATTCATGCTGGTGGTCATCGTGGCGCTGTATGTCTACCTGTTGCTGGAAATCGCGGCCACGCGCATTGCCCCGCTTTCAGAGAACCATGCCGCGCGGAAGCGGGTGGTCGCCCTTGGCATGGCGGTAGTGGGTGCGGCCTTGAGCTGGTTGATTGGCGAGGACTCCGCCTCGGGCTGGGTGATTGCCTGCGTGCCGCTCTGGACATGGATCGTGCTGGAGGCTCTTTGTGAACACACCGTGAAGCTGCCGAGCCTCTATGCCCCGTGGGTTCGCCGTGGCCCCTTGGCACGATTGGCGGGAAGGGGATTGTATCCTGGCTGGGCCACGGGTCTCGTCTTTACGACCCTGCTGTGCGGGTTGATCGTGCTGGCCATCTACGGGATCAATCTGCGCAAGGGTACAGGGTTGAATACGTCCGATGCTTTTGAACTGGGGATGACTTGCGCCCTGGTCTTCAGCGCCATTATTTCCCCGATGCCGATCTTGTTGCTCTTTCCCCGGGTGCGGCAGCCCATCTGGTTGTATGTCCTCATCCAGGCGTTGTTTGGCCTGCTGTTCGCTATCGCGGCCATTGTGGGCGACACTCCGGGCGTCGACAAGGAGACCGCCTATGCCTGGCTGGCTCCGTTCCCCACGAGTGCATTGTTCGCATTCCTGGAGGGCGGCAACAACAGCACACCGCTGGGCACCTATGCCGTGGTCACGCTACCGGTCAGTGCGGCCATCATGGTTTACCTCGCCATTCGCGTGATGAGTGAGTTTCGTGTGATTCGTCGTCTGGAGGACGAGTGCCGGATCAAGCCGGAAATTGCTGTCCCCGGAGTGGTGACGACACCCATTGAACCCTCCCAAGCACTGTCATGAGCACTGGCACCGCTTCCCACACTGAGACGAATCCCGCGGTGACGCCTGCAGCGCTGGCAGTGATCCATCAGCGGATGAAGGCTGCCGCGTCTGTGGCTCGTCTGCCTCTTCGCAGTGGTATGTGGAGCGGTGTGGCGGGCAGCGTACTGGGGCAGGGGACCGGCAGCTCCATCGACTTTCAGGATCAGCGTCCCTATCTGCCGGGGGATGATCCCCGCCACATCAACTGGCAGGCCTACGCCCGTACGGGGAACTACACGATGAAGCTGTACCGCCAGGAGGTGACCCCCCGGGTGGATCTGCTCTTTGACACCAGTGCCTCCATGTTTCTCACAGAGGCCAAGGCCACACGCACGTGGGAGCTGGTTTACTTCTGCCTGGAGAGCGCCCTTCGTCTCGGGGCTGCACTGCGAGTGCATGCGTTGGGGCATGCCGTGGCGGAGGTGCCACTGGACCGGGCTCTGGCTCATGACTGGCCGCTCCAGGACCCAGATCAGAAGGCAGACACCGCTACTTTGCTGGAGAGAACTTCGCTGCGTGCGGGCTCCCTGCGGGTGCTGGTGAGCGATCTGCTCAGCGAGACTCCGCCCGAGCGCGTGATGAATGCGCTGCTGCAGGGCAAGGGACGCAGCATTATCCTGGCACCTTTCTGCACCGAGGAAGCGCACCCCGACTGGGATGGCAACATTGAGTTCGAGGAATGCGAGCGAGTTTTCCGCGACAAGCGCCGGGTGGACAAGGACATCCTCGCCCGCTACCTGCGCGCCTACCAGCTT
>JBGGMQ010000736.1:0-3450 GCA_041287975.1 Verrucomicrobium sp.
TCGTTTGCCCACCGCGGTGCCGCCATGAAGGACCAGCCCGGGTCTGCCAAAAACGGTGGCCAGATAATCCGCCAGCGGATTGGTCATTTCCTTAAACTGGGAAAAGACGATCACTTTTTCCTGGCGGTCGGAAATGCTCGCGCAGAGTTCCTCCAGACGTTGAAACTTGCCGCTCTCCTCCGGCATGTATCGGCCATCACCGCTCCACTGGGAGGGGTGGTTGCAGATCTGCTTGAGCTTCATGAGCGCTGCAAGGATGACTCCCTGGCGCTGGATCTGGTCTTCCGTGTCACCCAGCTCCCGGCCGAGGGCAGTGACGACACGCTGGTAAAGCTGGGCCTGCCGACGGGACAAGGTGCAATAGGCCGTCATCTCCGTCTTGCGAGGCAGGTCTGGAGCAATCGTGGGATCGGTTTTGACACGACGCAGGATGAACGGCCGTACCAGCTTCCGCAGGGGGGCATACCCAGAAGCACTCTTGGCCATCTGCCGTGCCTGCGCGGCAAAGGATCCCGCAGCCCCCAGCAGTCCGGGGTTCAGGAAATCAAAAAGGCTCCACAGGTCTCCCAGGCGGTTCTCCACTGGGGTGCCCGTCAGGGCGATGCGATATGTACTCTGGAGCTTCTTCACCGTGCGCGCCTGTGACGAACCCGCATTCTTGATGGCCTGCGCTTCATCGAGCACAGCCAGGTCCCAGGAAATATCTGCCAGACCCGTCAGTTTCCCCAACGTGGTGTAAGTGGTCAGGAAAACACCTCCTTTGTTAAAGGCCGGATGCTCGCCAGATTCGACCTTTTGAAGTTCGGTCGCGGACAATGCAGACCGGTGGGCCACGACCACAGGCACCTCCGGGGCGAATTTGCCGAACTCCCGCTGCCAGTTCGCCAGCAAGGAAGCCGGGGCGACGACCAAAGCTGGCTGCAGTGAGGCCTTGGCTTTCAACCGCGCTTCACGACGACGCAACACCAAGGCGATAAGCTGGATGGTTTTCCCCAATCCCATATCATCCGCAAGACAGGCACCGCAGCCCAGTCGACCCATGAAATCCAGCCAGTCCAAGCCAGTCTGCTGGTAGTGGCGCAACTGTGCCTTCAGGCCTTTCGGCGGCTGCTTGGAGCCCAGTGATTCCGCCCGCATGCCATTGAGCAGCTCCCGCAGCGAGTCTCCTGCCTGGAACGCGGCTAGACCTCCGGTGTCATCGAGGGTGAGTTCGCTGGCACCACCGCCACCGGGTCCACCCCAGCCAGCCAGCCAGCGCAGCCCTTCATGAAACGGTACGCCATCGCGATGCGCAGCCTCGGCGCGATGCCAGTGGTCCAGGGCCTGCTGGAGTCGCTCGCGGTCTGGTTCGATCCAACGACCTCGGAGAGAGATCAGTGGAGCATCGCTCGCCAGGATCTTTTCGATCTCCTCCTGGCTGAGGGGCTCTCCTCCCAAGGCCACATTCACACTGAAAGTCAGCAGTGCCTTGGCGCCCACGCTCTCCTTTTTGTCCCCCGCATCGAGTGTGACCTGCACTTGCGGCGAGGGAGGACGCCGGCCTTTCCACCAGTCCGGCACTTTGACCAGCAAGCCACTTTCTTCAAAAACGGGGATGTCCTGCAGGAAGGCAAATGCATCGCCCGGCTCCCAGGCCAAAGGCTGAAACACGCGCTTGGAAGTGATGAGTTGCTGCAGGAGATGACTGCGCTTTGATGCGATGGTCAGTGGTGCGAGCAGCGCTTGCAGGGCACTGCGATCATTGCGTCCTGCGCTTTCCTGGAGGGCCTTTGCCAAGGGCAGGTGTTGCGGTTCACTCCTCGCATTGATCCGGTGCGTGTAAGTCGCCAGAAAGGCAAAGGGACGAAGCGGATCCCGTTTGTTCTCCGCCAGATGCAACGTGACTCGCCCCACCATGCGCCAGACGGGGTGCAACTCCCGCAGCGCGGCCTCCACATCACTCCCCTGCTGCTCGATCCGGGCGGCAAGGCCCTGATGCATCTCCTGCCACATACGGCCCAGGACTTCCGCAGAAAGATACTCCATTCCCTGGACAGGCGGGGCCTCCTGAATCCAGGCGGCCAGGATCGTAGCGTCAGGCACGGGCGGAGGTTGGCTCCACGCTCCGTCTCTGAGGCCCGGCACCTGGCAGAACCGCATCACAAACTCCCGCGCCACATGCCTCCAAAAGGCCAGATCGGGCGGGAGATCCCCATCCGCCATCTCGTTGGCAAGTTGCAGCAGAACCGCCCCTGACGGTGATCCTGCCTGGCTTCTCAGTTCCCGCTCCAGCTTCACAGGCACTTCGGCACTCGTGCCCTCGGGCGAGAACGTCAGCACCCCTTCAGGTGTCAGGTGCAGCAGAGGGAGGTTTTCAGCAGGCATGCGGTGGTAAAAACTTAAACAAAGCAGCCCGCTCTCGCCCCTCCCGTAGGAAAGCGCAAGGCGGGCTGCGAAGAACCAGGAAAGATCGGGACTACTGCTTCAGGATCATGTCCTTGAACTGGACGATCATCGGAGGACCGGCGTGAATTTGCAGCGCCAGGATGCCTTCCTTGGGGGCATGAGCGGCGTCTTCATCGGTCACATCCACCGTCTGCTTGCCATTGATGAAATGCTGCAGGTGGTTTCCTTTGGCCACGATTTTGTATTCGTTCCAGTCTTCGCTTTTGATGGAAGCCTGGATGTCCGCGCTGTCACCAACACTCCCGGTTGCTTCAACAGCAAAGTCCTTGCTCTTCGGGTCGGCAGCGTTCTTTTCCTGGGACTTGATCACCGTCTTCTGACCGCGCTGGGCGAGGATGCCACGGCCTTTTTCCTCGTAGAGGATGCCGCTGTAGGTCTTGCCAGCTTCGAAGTCAGCCTGGTAGCCGCTGACGACAGGGCCAAATGCCCCCTTCGCAAGCTCCTTGCTGCGGTACTGCACTCCGCTGTTGCCTGCGACGATACGGTACTTGAAGGTCAGCTCGAAGTCGCCCACCGTGCCAGCTTTCCAGACGAGGAAGGTATTGTGGCTGAGGGTGCTCTTCTTGGGGTCTTTCTCATCTGCAGGGGTCTGCCCCGTGATGGTGCCGTCTTTCACGGACCACAGATCCGTGTTGCCTTCCCAGCCAGTCAGGTCCTTGCCGTTGAAAATGGCCTTGCCTTCATCTGCCGCAGCAGAGTGCAAGGCGAGAGCGACAGCCACGAGCGAATAGAGAAATGTGCGTTTCATGAGTGGAGCTGAACGGAAACTCCGCGCACTTTCCAGGACGGAGAAATGGAATTCCGAGAATCGTTTGCTTGAGAGATTATGGCACCTCAATCACGTCGGCTCGCGAGCTTGGCCAGGAGTCGCAGGATCTCGATGTAAAGCCAGATGAGGGTGACGAGGAGACCAAAGGCGGCATACCACTCCATGTACTTGGGGGCTCCGTGCTCGACGCCCTGTTCGATGAAGTCAAAGTCCAGAACGAGGTTGAGGGCGGCAAT
>JBGGMQ010000737.1:0-3578 GCA_041287975.1 Verrucomicrobium sp.
GGGGCGCATAGGCCACCTTGTGCTGGATGGCGTGGCCGGCTTCGTGTGCAGCCACGCCCAGAGCGGAAAGGGACGTACCGTGATAATTCGCCGTGGACAGAACCAGACGCTTGTTCGCGGGGTCATAGTGGTCCCCCAGCATTTCATCGTGAGGCACGATCTCCACGTCGTGAATGTTCGAATCGCGCAAGATGCGGGCAGCGGCCTGGGCCCCGGTCACTCCGGAGCGGGCGGGCACCTGCAGGTACTGGTTGTAAACGCTTTTGACGCGCCACTGAGCCCAGAGCGAGAGCAGCAGCGTGCCAACAAACAGAAGGATGGCGGTCAGCATAATAGTGTAGGGATGAATTTTGAGGTATCAGGCAGGCGTTGAAGCCTGGGGTTTGAGGAAGAAAAAAGCGGGGGCTTTTTTGAGGTCCTTTTTTAAGTTGGGGTTTTCTGAGGTTTTTTGGTGGGGTGCTTTTTTCTCTGCACCGGAATGGAGGATTCCGAGCATGCAGGATTAGAGCATGGACCTCAGACTTTGTTTGATACTTAGTTTCTATATGATAGTTAGTTTAAAGCTAACGATCAAAAATCACTATGGACTGGCTCAACTACCACCACCTTCGCTACTTCTGGGTCACCGCACGGGAGGGCAGCTTGCGGAAAGCGGCTGAGGAACTGGGCATCTCCCAGCCCTCCATCAGCGCCCAGATCCATCAACTGGAGGAGAATCTGGGGGCACCGCTGTTCCGCAAGAGCGGCCGCGGCCAGGTGCTGACCGACACGGGCAAAATGGTCTTCGACTATGCGGAAGAGATCTTCGCTCTGGGGAGGGATTTGCTGAACTCCGTGCGATTGCAGGAGGCCCGCGTGGCACCTTTTCACGTGGGTCTGACTGATACCGTGCCCAAACCTGCCGCAAGTGAGATCCTGAAGCCCGTGTTCAGCCTCCCCAACCATGCGAAGGTGGTCGTGCATGAAGGGGATCTGGAGGACCTGCTGCCCCGGCTGGCCTCACACAAGCTGGACATCATCCTGGCAGATGAGCCAGCCCCGAGCAGTGCGAAGATCAAGGCGCACAACCACTCACTGGGATCCTGTGACGTGACCTTTTGCGCTTCTGCGAAGCTGGCCTCCAAACTGAAGAAGGGCTTCCCACAGTCGCTGCACGGGGCACCAGCCTTGCTGCCGGCGGAGCACTCCACGGTGCGGCGGCAGGTGGAGCGATGGTTCGAGGGCATAGGCGTGCGGCCCAATGTGGTGGCGGAGTTTGACGATCCTGCTTTCATGCAGGTGTTCGCGCTGGAGACGGTTGGCTTCTTCCCGTTGCACTCTGTCGCCGTGGATGCCGCGGTGAAGCGGTACGGCTTCCATGTCATTGCCAGTGTGCCCACCATTCGCAGTGAGTTCTTCGCCATCACCGGGGAGAGGAAATTGCGCCATCCCGCGACCATGGCCGTGACAGAGAATGCCCAGTTGCGGTTGTTCGTGAAGTGAGAGTGGTCCGCCTGCGCAGCAGGGTATGAATCAAAAATCTGGCGCGGTTTCGCGTCTCGCTTTACGATTCAGGTTGGAAACCATCGTCCATCAAAACCTTCGCAGTAACGCACCTTCCCTCAGCAACCCCTTATGCAAATCCACATCAGTCCCCGCAACCTGCGCCTCACCGCGGCCATTCACCAGCATGCCGCCGAGAAGATCGAAGGCATTGAGAATCTCGGCGACATCATCGCAGCCCACATCGTCCTCGTTCATGACGAGACATCGAAGCCCAAGGAGCGGTTCAATGTGAAAGTGCACCTAGCCGTGCCAGGCCCTGACATCCATGCCGACGTCTCCAATGCCGACCTCTACGCCGCTCTGGACAAAGCCTCCAGTGTGCTCGCACGCCAGCTCCGCAAGCGGAAGACAGCCCTCGTGGACAAAAAGCGCCAGGCACGGCAGCAGTCGGTTGAAAAGGCGAAGAAACAGGGCTGAACGGGCCCGTCACTTTGGTGACACAATAGGCGGTCATGAGCGTTTACTCCGCCCATGATCGCAAAGCTTTCTCTCACTCTCCTGGCTTGCACCGCCGGACTTTGGGCTACCTTCGTGGGCGCAGCAGCCCCAACTACCCCGCCCAATGTGGTGATGATCGTTTCCGACGATCAGGCCTGGGGCGACTATGGGTTCATGGGGCATCCGGTGGTCAAGACACCGCATCTGGACCAGTTGGCGGCCGAAAGTCGTTTCTTCCCGCGAGGTTACGTTCCCTCCAGCCTCTGCTGCCCCAGTCTGGCGACGATCATCTCAGGTCAGTACCCCCACCAGAGCTTCGTCACCAGCAACGACCCTCCGCTGGCGGAAGGGAAGAAGCGCACCGGCTTGAAGGACCCAGCCTTCGTCGCGGGTCGTGAGAGCTTCAACCAGCACATGGATCAACTGGCCACGCTGCCACGGCTGCTCAAGGCCAAAGGATACCTGAGTTTCCAGACAGGGAAGTGGTGGCAGGGGGATTTCACCCGTGGTGGATTCACTCATGGGATGACCAAAGGCAGCCGCCACGGGGATGAAGGCCTAAAAATTGGTCGTGGAGGCCTGCAACCTGCCTATGACTTTATGGAGGGAGCCGCCCGTGACAGAAAGCCCTTCCTGCTCTGGTATGCCCCCTTGATGCCTCATGATCCGCACACTCCGCCAGAGCGTCTTTTGGCAAAATACCGGGACAAGACACCGTCCGAGCATGTGGCCAAATATTGGGCCATGGTGGAATGGTTTGATGAAACTTGTGGCGAGCTTCTGGCGCATTTGAAAGAGAGGGGTCTGTCAGAGAACACCATCGTCGTCTACCTGGCTGACAACGGCTGGATCCAGGATCCGAACTCCCCCAGGTACGCTCCGCGTTCCAAGCAGAGTCAGTATGACGGTGGCCTCCGCACCCCTATCCTGGTGAAGTGGCCCGGTAAGATGACGCCAGGCCGGAGTGAGGCCCTGGCCAGCTCCATTGACCTTGCCCCCACCATCCTGGACGCTGTAGGCATCACTCCGCCAAAGGAAATGACGGGCATCAACCTGCTCGACGATGCAGCCGTCGCATCCCGCAAGACCCTCTATGGCGAGATCTTCACCCACAACTCCATGGACCTGCAAAAGCCTTCCGCAAGCCTCCGTTGGCGCTGGATCATCGATGGCGACTACAAGTTCATCCTGCCCAATTCCGGCAACGAGCCTGAGGCAAGGCCCGAGCTTTATCGCATCGTGACTGACCCCCAGGAGGAAAAGAACCTCGCCCCCTCCGAACCCGCCGTCGTTGAAGCACTGAGCAAGAAACTTGATGCTTGGTGGAGCGCAAAAGAATGACGGCAGCTGACATTTTTCATGCCTGCCTGCTTATATTTTGACCTTGTTTCCAAAGCTTCCTAGACTGAAAACCGCACATCCATATCGCCCGCAACCTCCGAAGCAATCTTCATGAACAAGAACAACGCCTGGCTAAATTTCGCGGTCAAAGACCTCCAGAAAACTCGCGAATTCTATTCAAAGCTCGATCATTTCGAACTCAACAAAGACTGCCCGGACGGAGCGAATCTGGTCAGCATTGTCGTCGGCGATGA
>JBGGMQ010000738.1:0-4845 GCA_041287975.1 Verrucomicrobium sp.
GGTATCCCCAGCATGAACGTGGATCTGATGTTCTCCATCCCTGGCCAAAGCCTGAAGGTGTGGAACCAAGGTCTGGAAAAGACCCTCTCTCTCAAGTCGGATCACGTTTCCTGCTACAACCTGACCTATGAGGAGGACACCGAGTTCCTCAACCAGCTGAAGGCGGGCGTGCTGGATGCGGATGAGGACCGGGATGCAGACCATTTCCAGTCCACGATGGACATTCTGGAAGCAGGCGGCTTTGAGCACTACGAGATCTCCAACTATGCCCGGCCCGGCCACCGCTCCCGGCACAACCAGGCCTACTGGCACGGCGCGGACTACCTGGGCCTCGGCCCCTCCGCGAGCTCCACGGTGAACCGGGTACGATGGAAGAACCTGCCCGACACTGCGGGCTACATCCAACGATTGCAAGCGGGCCGCATCCCCATTGTGGAGTCTGAAGATCTCAGCGACCGGCAGTGGCTCATCGAACGCGTGGCGCTGGAGCTGCGCACCGTGGAGGGCATGCCATTGAACCGTGTGGCGGCCACCCAAAAAGACTCACTGCAAATGCTCGTGGAAGAAGGCCTGATCACCGTCACGCCAGATCGTGTGCAACTGACGCGGGCAGGCAAGGCGCTGTCGGACCGCATCGCAGAAATGCTTTTGCCTGACGAATGATAAAGACAAAACTTCAAAATTCAAAACCCAAACATCAAGGAAGGATCAAGGCTCAAGATTCGCTTTTTGACCATTGCACATCTTGTTAATCCTTCAAAAATCTTGTCAATCCTGTCTAAAAAATCAGCCTCTGCGCCTCTGTGGTCAATTTTGACCTGAGCCCGGTTCTGCAACGAGCTCAGGTCTTCTGTCTTTCGTCTTCCAGTCTTTGGTCTTATTTTGGCAAAAACTGCACAGCATCGGCGACGACGTAGCCATCGGCGCCTTCGTTGGAGAGGGTGACCACGGCGGCCACGTCTGTGGTGAACTTGTAAGTGCCCAGTGAGACGTAGAGGGACTCGATCTTGGGCGTTTCCTTCTGGTTCACTAAAACAACCTTTTCCCCGCCGGCGTGAAGGATCTTCACTTTGGCGTTGGAGGCGCGGTTGCTGTTGCTCGGCACGGCAAGGCGCACCTCATAGGAGCCGGACTTGGGCAGGACGGCCTCGAAGCGGGCGGTGCAGTTGCCATCATTCACATTCCCGTCATGGTGATACCCTTCCCCGACGAAGCGGGTGGCCACCTTGCTCTCACCCCAGCTGCCTTTGTACTCGGCCTTGGCGTCATCCACAACGATGCCAGGCAGCTTCGAGGGATCGATGGCACCTTTGCCCTCTGCCTTGATCAGGTGGGGAGCCTCCAGGATTTGACCATCTTTGACCAGGCGCTCACGAAGCAGCTTGTAGGGCACCTCCTGCACGGGGATGCCAGAGTCAATCGCCATGACGGCAGCGGTGGCAGCCGACTGGGCGAGGATCATGAAGACGGGTTCCATGCGAATGGAGCCGAAGGCGATGTGCGTGCTGGACACACACACAGGCACGAGCAGGTTGGCGGCCTGTCCCTTTTTAGGAACCAGGGAGCCGTACGCGATCTCGTACGGGCCGTTCGTGGAAACACCGATGTCACCCTCGTTCTGCACGAAGCCTTCCGGGGTGATGTAGCGCTGCACGTTGTGGGAGTCGATGGTGTACGAACCCATGCCCACGGAATCTGGAGTCGGCTTCCTTTTGCGCAGTTCATTCTCCGTCATGACAAAGGCACCCACCATGCGCCGGGCCTCGCGAATGTAGAGCTGGGGTGACCAGTTGCCATTGTCCGTAAACTCATCCTTAGGCAGACCCCAGCGCTGCATTTCACTGCGCACCTCAGAAGGTACACGGGGATCGTTGGCGATGAAATAAAGCCAGCCCTTCTGATAGGTCTCGTGCTCCTTGATGATCTCCTTGCGACGCTCGTAGGACGCATCGGGGTAGTCATAGTTGTAGCCGATGTTGTCCGTGCTGAAAGGGCCGTGATTGTTCGTATCTGTCTTGTGGTTCGGGATGGGGTCGAACTTCTCAAACGTCTCGCGCCAGCCTGCGTTGAAGACGCGCACCAGCATCTCGTACTGCTTTGGGTCGTAACCCTCGGGCTTGGCAAAGGGGATGCGGTTCTCCGGCACGTCCGTGAGGCACATGCGGAAGCAGTAGGCCTGCACTCGCTTGTCCGCCTCGCCAAACTTGCCAACAGGCTCACCGCTCACACGGGGCAAAAGTCCGCTCTTCGGATCGCCAGGCACCACGTAGGGGCTGATCTGCTCCTTCAGCACGCCGAAGTGGTGGCGATGGTGAAGCACGCCCACCTGCACGCCATTGGAGGACTCCCCATACTGGCTGTTGGCTTCACGCCCCACGTGGTAATCCACTCCAGCAGCGGCCATGAGGTCGCCCTCATAGGTGGCATCAATGAACATGCGCCCGGTGAAGGACTTGCCACTGAGCATGGTGATGCCGGTGATCTTGGCACCGTCCTTCTTCACGCCCTTCGCGCGGTCGAGCCACTCATCCCGCAACACGGGAATCTGAAACTCCTTCACGTAGTCCTCAAAGACCTTCTCTGCGGCGCTGGGCTCGAAGATCCACATGGTGCGGTTTTCACCGTCCATGGCGGGTGTCCCCTGCCCCTTGTTGCCGTAGTTCTCCTTTTTCTGGAAGGTCCACGCATCCGACTTGTCATAGTGCATCCAGATGCGGTGGTAAAAGTCGCGGGAGAGGCCGCCGATGACGGCCTTGTTACCCGTGTCGGTGAAGCCCAGGCCTCCACTGGAGAGGCCGCCCAGATGCTTGTCGGGCCCGACGATCACAGCCGTCTTGCCCATCTTCTTGGCCTGGACGGCAGCGATCACTCCGGCTGCCGTGCCACCATACACCACCACGTCGTACTCGTCTGCGCGTGCGCCAAAGGGCACGGCAGCCATCAAAGTAGACACCATTAGAAAGCGAAACGAACCATGCATTGTGAGGAAACGGCTTGAGTAAGAGATTCTTGTGTTGAAACGCCCGGCGCGAAGCGGGCTCGTTAGGAGAGGCCCAAAACTGGACTTTTGGACGAATCGTAGGGACCCAAGATGAATCCGGCAATTCTTTTGCAAGTCCGCGGGTTGTGAAGGAAATTGCGGGAGTCAACCGACTTTTTGTTCGCCCCTAGCGTACTGATTGAGAGACGATAACCCTCCGTCGAGACCCCATGCCATTCCGCCCCGTCACTCTGCCACCTGCCGCGACTGGAAAACTGTACCTCACAGGCATGCCCGGGTACCGGGAGGGTCGTTTCGAAGAAGCGCTGGAGGAATGGAACGCCATCCGGCTGGAGGTGGGCGATGACAAAGCCACGATGCTGTGCCTGACCGGAGAGTCCGAGATCCGCAGCAAGTCCCCCGGCTACTACCACTCCCTGCAGGAGGGGTTCTGGCAGGGTCGCCGATTGGTGTTGCCCATCCCTGACTTCGACATACCGCCTGATGCGGAGGGCTTCCACCTCCTGGTGCTGGATCTGGCCAAACGCATCAAGCGGGGTGAGACCGTCATCATCCACTGCGCTGCAGGCATCGGACGCACCGGCACCGCCGCGGTCTGCGTTCTGCTGGCATTGGGGGCCCCGCTCGCTAACGCGGTGGCCCAGGTGCGGCAGGCTGGCAGCGGACCGGAGACACCGGAGCAGCGGCAGTTCGTGGAGCGCTTTTCACAAAGCCCGCTGCTGAAGCGATAGCCTCAGCGGGGTACGGACAGCCCCTCAAGGGTTCCACAAGATGCGGGCTGCGAAGACGGCGTTGTCCGAGCCGTACTTCATCGGCACGGTGTAGTCGTAGGGATTCGGCCCGGTGGTTTGCATCCACTCCGTGACCGTGACCCAGGTCTCGTTTTCATTCACCTGGGTGACCCCGAAGTTGCCCAGCCTGGCCCCGCGATTGGGCACCAGAATGCGCTCTGTCTCACGGATGACGCAAAGCTTCTCGGGATCCACCTGACCGATGAAAAGCGGTGCCCGGTGACGGAAGACGTGGTCGTTGTTGGCTCCACGACGCGTGTACACCAGGAAGAGGCCGCGAGGGTGCGTGACCCAGTGCTGCTGGGTGTTGTAGTTTCCCAAATCACTTCCGTCATCCCAGGTCCACTTCCGCGGCGGGTCGTAGTGAAGACCATCCGTGCTGGTGGTGACGTAGCCGGCGCGGTCATTGCGCAGAGTGAGGTAGTAGAGCCCCTGGAAAAGTGTTAGAGAAGGTTCCCCCAGACCGCGGTCAACAGGGACGGTCAACTCTGTGCCATGCTCGACGTAGCGCAGCTTGACCCCGTCAAACTGGCACCTCAGCACGGTGACAGAAGTCTGCCTGGCCTCGGGGTTTTTGAAATACACCGGCAGCAGGATGTCGCCATTGGGCAGGTCCAGGCGTTGTACGCATCCCGCTCCGCTGCTGCCGAATTTCGCCTCTGGGGGCATCTCGAGCGTCTGCCACCGGCTCCAGGTCCGCGTCGGTTCATCATACACGGCATAGCAGGTCTCCCGGCGGCGGGCTTCCATGATCTTGCTCCCCTGGTAGCGGGCGGTGTGGCCGATGCCGAGCAAGCGCTGGCTTCCCGCATGCCATTGCGGCCAGAAATCGCATGCAGCCACCGTAACTCCACCGGGCTCCTCGCGGCGGCCCAGTGTATCAGGATGCGGTGTGGGCCCCTGCCAGCTCTTGCCCAGGTCATCCGTGCGCATGTCATGCAGATCATAGAAGATGTCGCTGCCAGTGAGCAGGAGCTTCTGCAGGGTGAGGACCACTTTGGGAGTGCCGCCAGGGATCGCTCCTGCCCGTGCGTGGACCCAGCATGTCTTCTT
>JBGGMQ010000739.1:0-3910 GCA_041287975.1 Verrucomicrobium sp.
CTCGAAATGAACTCAGAATACGTGCGAATTGAGGTCCTTAACGACGGCATCGAGTTTAAGGACACACCGGAAAGCAGAACAGGCATGGGACTAAAAATTATACATCACCGCGCCAATGCCATCGGCGCAGTCGTACGCATATTTCCCCGAAGGGACGGCACGCGGGGCACCATCGCCGTCTGCATCGCCTCGCATTCCACCTGCAATCCCAATTAACCGACCATATGAACCGATCCAACACCGACCCTGACGATCCCGAGACGAAGAAGAAAATCGCCTTTGTGGACGACCATACGATGCTGCGGGACGGTCTGCAGAAGTTGGTGGAAAGCCAGCCCGACCTGGTCTGCTTCTGGACTGCAAGCAACACGCAGGATGCGTTGCAGCAGTTGGAGCAGGGCAAACCCGACATGCTGGCAGTGGACATCTCCCTGCCCGGACGCAACGGCCTGGAACTCATCAAAGACGCCCTGGCCCTCCATCCCGACCTTCCCATCCTCGTGATTTCCATGCATGACGAGAGCTTCTACGCCCAGCGTGTGCTGAAGGCGGGAGCCCGCGGCTATGTCATGAAGGACGCGGAAAGCACCACGCTGCTACAGGCGATCCGCAACGTGCTGGAAGGTGGCCGCTACGTCAGCCCCGCGATGAGCGCCCAGATCATGGAGGCATTCTCAGGACGAGGAGCCACCCGCCCTGTGGACGGAGTGCAGCGCCTCAGTGATCGCGAATTCGAAGTCTTCCAGCTCATTAGCGAAGGGAAAAGCACCCAGCAGATCGGCGATGCTCTGAACATCAGCGTGAAAACAGTGGAAGTGCACCGCGCTCACATTCGCGAGAAGCTCAAGCTCGAAGACGGTGCCTCCGTACTGCGGTACGCCGTGCGCTGGGCAGAACGCCAGAAGCTGGGCACGGACTAAAGCCAGTGGGCAGTTGTCAGTGCGTCAGTGGACAAGGTGTTTGCGTCTTGGGTTGGTCGGATGCAGTACAGGCTTGCTTGGCTGATGGACTTGATCTGGTGATCAGGGGATCTTGGCGTGTTTTTTCACCCATTGGGTGGCATCCTTGAGCACCTTTTCGCGCTCAGAATCGTGCAGCAGGAGGTGGTAGGAGTCGCGGTACCAGCGCAGCGTCTTGTCGGGGCTGGCTATCTGATCGAAAAGAATCTGGATCTGCTCTTCACTGGCGATCACGTCATTGGGGCTGGCCAGAACGAGGACGGGCACTTGCAGGTGCGTGGCAGCCTCAGGCGCGGTACGCATCATGTCATCCACCTCGCCGAGGAGGCGCAGGGTAAAATGGGAAACATAGTGCGACGTCACGGCCATCTGAGCCCCGTGGGTGGTGTCGTGAGTCACCCGGATGTTCTTGTCATCCACCCCACCCAGGCGCTCCAGGTTGACCTTCATCCAGGGTGCGACGGCAATGGCAGAGTACAGGGCGGTGGCGCGCATGCCTTGAGGGCGAAGACGCAGCCCAGCAGCAGGTGAGGAAAAGATCATCCCCGCGGGATGCTCAGACGGGTCTCGCATCTGGTCCGTCACGGTGTGCAGGGCAATGAGGGTACCAAGGCTCTCTGCGTACCAGTAGATGGGCACGCCGGGATGTCTCTCCTTTACCAGCCGGTGAAAGGTCAGCAGGTCCTTCTGCCAGACGGTGGCGGAGGAAATGTTGCCCCGGTGCTTTTTATCCGGGTCATTCCCCTGCCCTCGCAATTCCAGACCGTAGACGGCCATGCCCTCTTCGGGCCAGGCGTCACGGAGCATCCAGAAATCCAAAGCCGCTCCACTCAGGCCATGGATGGTGATGACGACAGCACGAGCTTTGCCCCCCTTCACGGGCTTTCCAAATCTCCACGGCATTTCCTTGCCGTCGTAGCTCCGCCAGGTGGTGGGACCAAGAACAGGCTTCACAGAACGGGTATGGGCGACAGCAGAGGGGCTGCTGCAAGCGGCGAGCAGCAGGCAAAAAAAGCCCCACCAGCAGAGATGAAAGGGTGACAGGGCAGGCTCCCATGCTGAATCCGACACTTCGTCATTCGAGATCAAGACCATGTCGCAGGGCCGATTGGATGAAGGTTTTCTGAACTTCAATTCGGTCATGCAAAGCGAACTCCGAGGGGGATTCGAAGGTAAGTGTGAGCGGGGCACCTCTCCAATGCAACACAAGGGCTTCGGGATGGCCAGGCATATCTGGGAGACGGCGGCGGACGACCAGACCATCCGTGGCCCGGCGACCGTCAATGTTCTTGCGACGGTCAATGGGCAGGATCCGTTCACAATCTGCGAGAATCTGATGCCCGATGATGGGACGGTCCGGATTCAGCTCGTAGAGGTAGCAGCCTTGACCGTCGTAGTCCTCATGCAGGCAAAGGGCGATGGAAAACTTCCGTCCTGCCACCACGGACTCCCACGCAGTGATCAAGGGATGCCCCACGGTGTTGAAGCTTCGATTGAGGTCCGTGCCGTCCTGATCCATCCGGGTGTTCAGGATGAGCCCATGGGGGTTCAATACGGGAAGAATGAGAAAGCGATGCGACCGCAGCAGCTTCAAGTTGGCCCGAGCCCAGGCCAGAAGTCCCCACGGGGCACCCACTTCATCCCCGTGGATGCCGGAGGAGAGGTAGATCGTCTCCCGGGTGTCCCCTTTGACCTCCGGGGACTGGATGGAATAGATTGGAAGCTCTCCCACCTTCGCGAAGGGGCGCATCTTGAGTCCGCCGTCCTTTGCCACACCCCGCCATTCCTGCACCAAAGCCCGGTAGTTGTGCGACTGGTGTGAAGCGAGGGGATGGGCGGGCATGAGAGGTCGGCGCTCTGGTAATGACGGGGTTTCCTACCCTTACGAGTCTGCCCCGCCAAGCGCGTGACGAAAGATCACTACAGACGCTCCATGAGCTTGCCATGGATGCCTTCGAACCCGCCATTGCTGAAGACAATGACGACATCACCCGACTGTGCCAGGGGCTTCAGACGCTCGATGATGGCATCCACGTTCCGCTCGTGGTAGCTCTGGCGGCCACTGGCATTCACAGCGGCAGCTACCGCATCCACGTCCAGGAGTTGCCCGGCAGGCACTTTTTCTGGCATGTTCACCGCGGCGATGATGCTGCCGTCAGCCTCTTTGAGAGCTTCGATCAGTTCGCCCTGCAAAGTATTGCGGCGGCTGGTGTTGGAACGCGGTTCGAAAAGAGCCCAGAGACGGCTCTGGGGGTACTTCTGCCGCAGGCCCCGCAGAGTCTCCCGGATGGCCGTGGGATGGTGGCCAAAGTCGTCAATGATGGTGATGCCGTGCACCACGCCACGCTCGGTCTGACGACGCTTCACGCCACGGAACTCAAGCAGGGCGGCGCGGATTTCACTGTCGCTCAGTCCGGCAAAACGGGCCACGCAAATGGCCATGGCGGCATTGCGGACATTGAACTCGCCTACCATGGGCAGACGGAATGAGACACCATTGAGCTCGAAGTCCGTATGGTCCGGCAGGGTGGCGGTGAGCCGGATGCGGACTTCGCAGTCTTCACCAAGGCCCACCGTGGAGAACGGAGCCGGGCAGCTGGCGATGAGCTTGCGGCAATTCTCCTCGTCCCCATTCAGGAACACCTTGCCATTGCGGGGCACCACGCGCAGCAGGCGGCTGAAGGTCAGCAGGATGTCATCCAGGGTGTTGAAAATGTCTGCGTGATCGAACTCGATGTTGTTCACGATCACCGCCTCTGGGAGGTAGTGCAGGAACTTGGACCGCTTGTCGAAGAAAGCGGTGTCGTACTCGTCCCCTTCAATGACAAAGAACTCTGAGTCCGTGTAGCGTGCCCCGACCTCGAAGTTGTCCGGCACACCACCGATGAGGTAGCCGGGGTTCCTGGCATTGCGCTCCAATATCCAGGCCAGGATGGATGTGGTTGTCGTCT
>JBGGMQ010000740.1:0-10329 GCA_041287975.1 Verrucomicrobium sp.
GGAAGGCCAGCGGAAATCCCAAACGTCTCCTGCCCTGCCCCAAGTGCGGCCAGAACACCTGGCATGAGACCTATAAGAAGTCAGTGTAGGTCAGGAAAACCTCAGCTAGTCCTGCCGAGCTGTCAGGAGACAAGCGACTGAGGCAATCCAACTAAAGATTGTACTTACGATCAGTTTCCCTCCCTTGGAGAGCGGACTGGATACCCCAGACCTCAAGTCTGATGTCTGATGTCTGGAGTCTTCAAGTCTTGTGTCTCCCGCGAAGCGGGCTAGACCATTGGCACGCTCACCCAGAAGGTGGTCGTGTTGTCCTGGGAGTTCACCCCAAGACGAATGTTCATCTGATGACAGAGCATCGCTGCGATGGTCAAACCCAGTCCCAAGTGATTGCTGTTCTTCGTACCGGTGAAGGGCCGGAAGATTTCCGACTGTTTCTCCGGGGTGATGAAGGAGCCGGTGTTGCTGACAAGAATGTCCACGCGACGCTCTACAGCGGGGGTGATGACACAAGGGCCATGAACCTGCATGAGCGCCCGACCACCGGTACGCTGCGCGGACTCGGCCGCATTCTTGAGGATTTCCACCAGCAGCTCTTTGAGCTTGGAGGGATCCACCGAAACCGGGGGAAGCCCTGGGGTAACTTCCAGATCAAACTGCACCCCGCTCTTGGTGAAGGGTTCCTGCAATGAACCCACTACCACGGGAAGGTACTCGCTGAGGCCAAGGGGCTGAAGGCTCACCTTGGCGCAGCCGCCTGCCGCACGAATGCGTTCGCTCAGGCCAGAGATGTTTACAGAAGCCTCCTTGATGTGCTGCATGTTCTCCAAGATGGACGAATCCAACTCTTCATTCATGAGAATCAAGCTGCTGAACCCCTGAATGATGGCTAGCATGTTGTTCAGCTTGTGGGTCAACCCACGCAAAAGCTCCTGATGATATCCGTCTGAGGACTGGTGGCCCAGATTCAAGTTCGTGGGATAGACGAACTGCATGGAGTTCCCGGCTGAAGCATCTGTGGCCATCATGGTTACCTTTCGAAATTAATTAAGATTAGCTGAATGTCCACATCTTATTCACAATTTTGAGACTGTCTAAAGATGCTGAACATGAACATGTTGGGCAATCTTACACTGCCGAACCGCCAAGTCCATCCACATCCATCTCACGAACCCGTTTACGGTCCCGCTCAGTCTGAACTGCCTGACGCAGTTTTTCACGCAGGCCTTCGACATCAGCCACGGCGCGCAATTCCACTTCCGGCGTCGATGCATCCGATGTGAGGATAGCCAAGTTCCCCAGGCCCAGGACTCGCAGCATAAACGGCTGTTCCATGCTATAATCCTTTACGCGGTATAGTTCCAACTCGTCGAGTTTGCGATTCAGGATGCCTGTCGTTTTGCGCAGCCTTTGCGTGGTCAGCTCATAGTGCGTGGTTTTTGTCATCCACCACCGCACGATCCATAGCCCCAAAGGAATGACCAAACCCACTGCGGCCAGACCACCGGTAAAGGCAGCCCCCACGAGGCAGGCCACCGCCAGAACAATGCAGAACAAATAGTACCAGAAATGCAGCCACTGGGAGGAGTGACCTTTCCAGAGAATGGACTCAGCAGGAGCGGTCGGCACAGGGGAGACGTTCGAAGACATAGGCGGGAATGCGGGTTTGCTACACAAAACGATACGCAGAACTTGTCCTCTCAACAAGTGAAGGCTGCGGCAAATGCACATCTGCCGCAGCTTTGGAAAAGGAGTGAGCTCCGACTATTTTTGCCGTTATGGCACCAGGAAGACGTCGCCCGTACGGGGATCCTTCACCTTCTGACCAGGCTGGAAGTCGCGCACATCGATCATGTTTTTGGCCTCTTCCTTCACCCCTGGGGGGTAGACGAAGCCTTGTCGCCCAGGTACCGGGCGTCCGTACTTGAGTGTGCCGCCGTCATCAAAGGTCTTAGGCCCTGAAGGAGCAGTGCTGGCTTTGCTCTCTGGCATCGGGGCTGGTGTGGGATGCTTTTCGGGTGCAGGTTGCACCTTCTTGGGTGCCTCTTCACGTCTCGGGGCATAGGTGGGAGGAGGATTGGTCCTGGAATAGCCCTGATCGCGATAGGGATCCCGGATTCCTGGCTCCAATTCATCTTCCTCGTAGCTGTACCGCTCAGGGCCACGCGGGCGATTCGGGGCTACCCTTGGCTCTTCACGGTAACGCCAGTCTTCACGATAGGCGGGCTCGTCAGGGTAAGGCGTACCATCTGGGAAGGTATGCCCCGGGCCTCTTCCATAGCGGAGTTCAAACTCCATGCGCTCCTCGTCATCATAGGGGCGGGGCTCACGCCGATAGACGGGAGGGGGAGGAGGAGCGGTTCGATATTCGACATGATCGGACGCGTCCTCAATCTTCCGTCCCAGTCGGGCGAAGAAATCGCCCACTTTGCTGTGAATCTGCGCCCGACGTTTCTGGAGGTGATCAATCGGTCCCTCAGCTTTCAAGGGCAAAGCTGGAACGATGACTAGGGCCGCCAAAGCCCCCCAGATGGGGCGGGTGGCACGGAACAGTGGAGTCTTCATGAAATTTCAAGTTGGGAGTTTTCAGTCGCCTAAGAGTGGGCATGAACTGCTGACTCATAGTGTGAGACGTGTTGCCCCAGGAATTAATCAAACAGCTCTCAGTAATAATTCGGGCTTGTGAGGTCGACTGGTCGCTTCCTCCTCCTCATGGGCTGTCCAGTCGAGTTCGGCAGACAGAAAATTCATCTTGAGGATTCTGCACACAGTATTCAATTATACTGTATACAATGATTTCTTTGGATTCTACAGAGCACTCGCTCCAGCCCCTTCGACGCTCCACTTTGGCGGATGAAGTGGCCACCCAAGTGCGCCGAGCCATCATCTCCGGGCAGATTGCAGAAGGCAGTGCCATCAGCGAGCCCAAGCTGGCCTCGCAGTTGGCGGTGAGTCGGGTGCCTGTGCGGGAGGCCTTGGCGGAGCTTGAGCATGACGGAGTCATCATTTTCGACCACCGCGGTCGTTGTCAGGTGCGGGAGTTTTCACAAGCCGACGTCGTCGAGATCGTTTCCCTGCGGCAGGCGCTGGAAGTCATGAGCGCCCGACTGGCGGCACAAAAGCTTACTGCTGAGGATGCCGCCGCCCTCCAAGCCAATGTCAAAGCAATGGAACTGGAACGGGACGTCACCAATCTGAGCCACCTGGATGTGGAGTTTCACGATCTGATCATGCGAACCGCCCGGCATGAGCGGCTGACCACCTGCTGGCTCACGGTACGTACGCAGTTTGAGCTTCTGCTGGCCAAAGCCCATCGCTGGCAGCAGGCCCACGACATCCCAGTGACGGATCACGCCCTGCGCGGGCATCGACCCATCCTGCAGGCCATCCTGGCCCGCGACTCTGACCGCGCCAGTCAAGCCATGCACCAGCACATCGCCGACTGGGGCGCCCTCAACCACGAGTTGGGTATGATGAAATAATATGTAGGGCCCACGATACCGCCCGCCCACCTTCGCATCTGCACTTTTTACTTTTCACTTACGACTTTTCACTGCTCGCCATTCCTTCATGAAACCCATCGTTCAAATCTCGCTCGACCTCACGAACATTGATGAAGCCCTCAAGACGGCCTCACTCGCCATCCGCGCGGGTGTGGACTGGCTGGAAGCCGGCACGCCCCTGATCCTGGCTGAAGGGCTCCACGGTGTACGCGCCCTGCGCGCCGCCTTCCCTGGCATCCCCATCGTGGCCGACCTCAAAACGATGGACGGTGGCTACCTGGAAGCAGAGATGATGGCCCAGGCAGGCGCGACGCACGTCGTCGTCATGGCCCGCGCTCACGAGGAGACGATCAAATGCGTGGTGAAAGCCGGACAAGATCACAATGTGAAGGTGATGGGCGACAACCTCGGCTGTCCCGACATGGTGGCCGGTGCCAAGTGGTTGGAAGACCTCGGTTGCGACTACGTCATCCATCACATCGGCTATGACGAGCGTCGCGGCATCGCTGCTGCGGGTCATCGGATGCCCAGCCCTCTTGATCAACTGCGTGAAGTCGTCAACGCCGTGAAAGTGCCTGTCCAAGCCGTGGGTGGCCTCACCCTGGAGCAGGCCATTCAGTGCCCTCAGTATGGCGCTCCGCTGGTGGTTCTAGGAGCTCCCCTGACGGTGGATGCAGATGCCTTCAAGACGGCTGACGGGGATCTTGAAGGTTCCCTCCGACTCATTTGCGCGGCCGTACACGCACAGGTTGTCGCCTGAGATTCAGACTGATCATTGCCATCCTAAACACGCTTCTGCTTCCTCCTTATGTCCTCATTTTCTGCCGCTGTCGTCAACTTCGCGCCCGAAAAGGGCTCCGTGGAAATCCGTGAAATCGCCAAACCGGAGATTGGTGATGAAGATGTGCTGCTGGAGGTCGCCAATGTGGGCGTCTGCGGCAGTGACTTGCACCAGTGGACAGCGGACCACAGCTGGCCTGTGAACTATCCCGTGGTCCTGGGCCATGAATTCGGCGGACACATCGTCGAGACCGGGAAACGTGTCACTGGCTGGCAGGAAGGCGACCGCGTGGTAAGCGAGACTGCAGCCATCATTGATCAGAACAACCCCATGTCTCGCGAGGGTCTCTACAATCTCGACCCGACCCGCAAAGGCTTCGGCTATGGGGTGAATGGCGCGATGACCAAGTATGTGAAAGTGCCATCCCGCTGTCTGCATAGGGTACCCGAGCAACTGGCGTTCGAGCAAGCCTGCCTCACCGAGCCCTGCTGTGTGGCTTACAATGCTGTGGTGCAGAACACCCGGCTGAAGCCTGGTGACCGCGTGATCGTGCTCGGGCCTGGCACCATCGGGATTCTCTGCGCTGCTGTCGCCCGCCTTTGCGGTGCAGAAGTGGCACTGGTAGGCCTGGAAAACGACCGCCACCGTCTTGAAATTGCGAAACAGTACGGTTGCGAAGCCATCATCGGTGATGCCACGGAATGGTCCAAGAAACGCGACGGCCTCGGTGCTGACTGTGTGATTGATGCCGCAGGGTCCAGCATCACGCTGAAGATCGCCCTGCAACTCGTACGCCCCAATGGCTGGATCACCAAAGTCGGCTGGGGCCCCCAACCCCTGGGCTTCTCGATCGATCCGCTCGTGCAGAAGAACGTCACCCTCCAAGGCAGCTTCAGCCACAACTGGCCCGTCTGGGAGCGTGTCATTGCCCTCCTGGCCAACGGCCAACTTGATGTGAAGCCCATCATCGGAGGCGTCTGGCCCGTGACGGAGTGGCACGAAGCCTTTGAAAAGATGCACAAGGGCGAGGTGGTGAAATCCGTGCTCAGACCAGTTTGATCGGTTATAGTAAATGAGGTGCTTCAGACATTGAGAAAAACCCAGAGGCCCTTTCACTATCTCAGCTTAAGGAGCTCTGTGACAGGTATGCACCGCCCCACATTTTTGAGAAGCTCAAAGTCCTTCTAGAGCCATGAAATCTCTCCCTCTCGATCTCGAACTACCCAACGACTCCCCAACTTGGGGTGAACCTGTTGTAGATCAGGACACCCTGGATGCATGGCGAATGCAGGCGACGCTGTGGGAACGCGAGAACGGTCAAGTACGCGAACGGGATGCCCCCAATCCAGTACCATTTATATGGAAGGACTGATTTTTCAGGGGGCAAAAACTAGGATGAAAATTACCTAGCACTCGATTCTACTTTAGCATGAGCACTCGACGCAACTTCGTCGCAGCCACGGTTGCGGCCACTGTGGCTGGCCCATTGGTGGCGGCAGAAACTGGCTCAGGACCGGTGCGAAAGATCATTGAAACGGACGTCCTGATTTGCGGAGGTGGCTGCGCCGGGGCCGCGGCGGCACTCGCAGCCGCCCGGCATGGGGCGAAGACACTTCTGGTGGAAAAGGCCCCCTTTGCCGGGGGCATCATCACCAGCGTGGGTCTCCCCTACTTCGATGGCATCGCCAATATCGGCGATCATCGCGTGGTGGTTCGAGGCATTGCTCTGGAGCTGCTTGCCAAGTCCGGTGTTTGCAAGCCTGATGCGAAGGAGATCCGGCCTCACAACCCCACCATCCCGAACATCTTTGAGTTCAAGGTGTTGTTAGACCGCGAACTTCAAGCACAGAAGGATCGTCTCACCGTTCTCTACAACTCCTTTGCCTGTGCCACGGAGGCAGTCAATGGCCGGATCGAGTCCGTCACCATCGCGAACAAAGACGGACTGGTGACCATCCGCCCCAAAGTCGTGGTCGACTGCACTGGAGATGCCGATGTCGCAGCCTGGTCCGGCGCACCGATTGAGCAGAGCACCGAAGTCCAGCCGCTGACTCTGCACTTCCGAATTGGCAAGGTCCAACCTGCCAAGGGGTTGAGCGGTCTGTGCCGGGAATCGCTGGTGAAAGCCCAACAGCAGGGCGAACTCCCGCACTTCTACGGCCCCGGCGTCATGTTCCTCTTCGGCAAGGACGAGATCTACGTCCACGGCATCCGCGTGCCGGCCAACCCCACCGATGCAGCCGACCTCTCGCGTGCCGAGATGCAGGGACGGGCTGATGCGCTGGCCATGTTCAAGGCCTGGAAACGCGACATCCCTGCCTTTGCAGATTCCTATTTCCTCGAAGCCTACCCCTGGATCGGGGTGCGGGAGTCACGACGGCTCATCGGCCAGCACGTGCTCAATGAAAAAGAAATCATGGGTGGGCGCAGCTTCCCTGACGCCATCGCCACAGGCTGCTGGTATCTGGACCTGCATCCCAACAAGACCACGCTGGGCAGCGCCAACGACTTCAAGCCCGAGAAGGTCCAACCCGGCCCGTACGACATCCCCTATCGTTCACTGGTCCCTCAGAAGATCGAGAACCTCCTGGTCGCCGGTCGCTGCCACTCAGCCACTCGCGGAGCCCACGCCTCCACCCGAGTGACCGTCACCGCCATGGCCATGGGAGAGGCCGCCGGCTGCGCCGCAGCTCTCTCCCTCAAGTCCAACACCACCGTCGCCGAACTCGATGGCCAGCGAGTCCGCGCAGCGCTCTCGCTGGTAAACGCAGGCCCTTTTACCTGAGAAAGGGTCAAGGGATAAGGGAAGAGGGTCAAGTCGCCTCCAAAACTCCGATCCTCGATCTCATCCAGTCTTCTTCTTATCCCTCTTCCCTTAACCTCTCCCCTTAACCTCTCCCCTCTTTCCCCCATGCGCCTCAAAGACAAAGTCATCCTCGTCACCGGCAGTTGCACCGGCATCGGCAAAGCCATTGCCCAACGCTGCGTCATTGAAGGAGCCCAGGTGATCATTCATGGCCTGGAGTCATCCTTGGGACAGCAGTTGGTGGAAGAGCTGGGGGCCGACAAAGCGGTGCTGCACATTGAAGACCTCACAGCAGACGGATGTCCGGACCGACTGGTGAACACGGCGGTGAAGACCTTCGGAAAACTGGATGCCGTGGTGAACAACGCCGCCATGGTTGTTGCCACGAATCTCCACACCACCGATCTCAACTTCTTCAGAAAGATGCTGGAGGTCAATACCATCGCGCCTTTCGCCTTGATCAAGGCCGCGCTTCCTCAACTGAAGCTCAACCATGGCTCCGTACTGAACATTGGCTCCGTCAACGCCTGGAGTGGTGAGCCCAACCTGCTTCCCTACAGTGTCTCCAAAGGGGCGCTCATGACCCTGACCCGCAACCTGGGTGACACGCTCATGCGGGAAGACCACGTCCGGGTGAACCAGATCAATCCAGGCTGGGTCCTCACCGAAAACGAAGCTCAGCGTAAGAAAGACCACGGCCTCTCGGAGGACTGGTACACCCAGGTTCCCAAAGTCTATGCTCCCGCCGGTCGCATTCTCTGGCCCTCAGAAATCGCCGCCGCCGCCATCTACTGGCTCGCCGACGAAAGCGGCCCCATCAGCGGCCAGGTCGTCGATCTGGAACAACACCCGTTCATCGGACGCAACCCACCGAAAGACGCGAGCACTATTCCAGTAAGCGGTAAGCAGTGAAAACCGCCTCTGCATTCATAATTCATAATTTCTCGACCTCCATGCCCCAACTCGCCGCCTTCCCCAAAGCCTTCATGCAGGCCCTCTGCAAAGACGGCACCATGAAACTGTCCGAATGGATCGAGCTTGCGTCCAAGCTGGAAATCAAAGGGCTGGAATGGTACGCCGGATTCCTGGAGATGGCTGACGAAGCCAACTGGGATGGCTTCAGGAAACAAGTGGAGGACAAGGGGCTTGTCATTCCCATGATGTGCTGCTCCCCGGACTTCACGCACCCGGACACGGCATTCCGCGAGAAAGAGATCGCCAAGCAAAAGCGCTGGATAGACATGACGCACACCCTGGGCGGGAGCTACTGTCGAGTGCTTTCCGGCCAGCGTCGCCCTGAACTGACCACGGAGGAAGGCATCACTCTGGCTGCAGATTGCATCGAAAGCTGCCTGCCTCATGCCGAAGCCGCCGGCATTACCCTCATCATTGAAAACCACTACAAGGACGACTTCTGGGACTACCCGGAGTTTGCCCAAAAAATGGATGTCTTCTGTGCCCTGGTGGATCGCATTGATCACCCGTCCTTCGGAGTGAACTATGACCCCAGCAACACCTACCTGGCGGGTGAGGATCCTCTGGAACTCCTTCGGCGAGTGTCGCATCGCGTCGTCACCATGCACGCCAGCGACCGCTATCTCATCGAAGGCACCATCGAAGACCTTCGCCGCGAGGAGGGCGGTGCCGCAGGCTATGCCAAACGCCTCCGCCACGGGGAAATCGGCAAGGGCCTGAACGACTACGACGCCATCTTTACAGAACTGAAGAGCAAAGGGTTCGACGGTTGGATCAGCATTGAAGACGGCGTCGAGGGCATGGACCAACTGGAGCGCAGCGTTGCGTACCTCAACCGGAAGATGGCCGAGCATTTTTAACACTGCTCCGCAACTCTATTCCCCAGCTTTCTTCGACCATGCCGAAAAATCTCGAAGGCATGTCCTTTTCACCGCGGAGCAGTCGCACAGTTCCCCGCCTGCTGACGTTTCAGCAGGTGGCGTCACCCACCGCTCTCCTCTTTGTCTACTCTGCCTGCTCCACTTTCCAAGCTTCAAACTGCTCTTTGCTTGTGCGATAACGGGCACCACAGCGGGGGCAGGTCATCGTCAGCACCTCATCGGGGCCGAAGGCATGCGCGAGGTCGTCTTCCCCCAGCTTTGAAAGCACGGGAAAGAGACGCTCCGCATTGCAGCCGCAATGCCAGACGTAAAGGCGGGTTTCCAGGAGACTCAGCGTCTCAGACTTGTCGAGTTCGCGGACGTTCTCTTCCGTCAAACCTGCCAGCCATTCCTCATCACAATCGGGCTGGGCAGAGATCATCACAATATCCTCCTCCGCCTGGCGGAACAGACGGGTGGTGCGCTGCTCACTGCGTGTGTAGAAGTCCTCCACAGCTTTGAACACATCGTTACCGGCAAAGTCCACCATGCTCTGCCGTGCCGCCTTGCCCTGAGCTGAAGTCTGGGCGATGAAGATGTTCTTCCCGAAATCCCGGACGTCTTCGGTAAACACCCTGCCCGCGATACGCCCAGGCCGTGAACCGCCTGTGACAAACACGTTCACCAGAGGGTTGTCAAAGTTCAGCGTCCACCCGCTGCTTTCATCCTGCGGCCTGGAGGCCAGATGCAGAGTCAAAGCCGCAAGCGCCTCCTTCAACAAGAGGTCGTTTTCATTCGAGTACTTCAGATCGTGCTCCGCACGGTGCAGGTAGTAGTCGATGTAGAGCGGCTCAAAATCGGCGCGGGCCACGAGAGCATTGCGCCCGCGGACGAAATAGGTGCGGACTTCCAGCGGGCTGGCTTCAGTATCAGTCATGGGAGGCAAAATTTGAGGAAGGTGGGGGTTGGGGACATAGCAGAATGACGGCAAATGCAAAAGGCATTCCACAACGACAAAAATCTTACTGCGGGAGCCATGCCATCTTGTATTCTCAATCTCTTTACGCCTCCCGAATGTTGTATGAATCGTCGTAACTTCCTCAATTCGATCTCTGGAACCACTGTCGCAGGTCTGGCCAGCCGGCTCGCGCTCGCGCAGGAGGCCCCTGTCGCCGCTGAAACGCTGGCCCCAGTTCGCGCTCTCACCCAAGGCCCGAGATTCCACTGGTTCGGCTACTACGACAAATGGGAGTTCGACCCCACAGACCGTTACCTCCTCTCCAATCAAGTGGACTTCGAAGGACGTCCCCCTACGGAAAACGACGTGCTGCGTGTCGGCATGATCGACACGAAGGAGGGAGACAAGTGGACCGAACTCGGCACCACCACGGCCTGGGGCTGGCAGCA